>JACMMM010000484.1 GCA_014379065.1 Saprospiraceae bacterium | reverse complement strand
CGAAATATTACCTTTTTGGAGTTGCTGAACCCGGCTATTTTGGTGGAACATTTTACGGCCGAGCCGATTTATCCGATCCTGATTTCGAGCATTTTCTTATTGGCCGCCATCGTCAAGTCCGCCCAATTCCCCTTCTCATCCTGGCTTCCCCGTGCGATGGAAGGGCCGACCACTTCGAGCGCCATTTTTTACGGTTCGCTTTCGGTGCATATCGGTGTTTTTCTGTTGTTGCGCACCTTTCCGATTTGGGAAAGCAGCGAGGTGTTTAGAGGGATAGTGATTGCTATTGGCTTGATTACAAGTTTGATGGCGACGGTGACAGCTCGGGTACAATCCACCGTGAAAACGCAGATTGCGTATTCCTCCATTGCCCAAATCGGGTTGATGTTTATCGAAGTGGCCTTGGGCTGGCATACGCTGGCACTGATACACTTTGCCGGGAATGCATTTTTGCGGAGCTATCAATTGTTGGTGTCGCCTTCAGTGTTGAGTTACATGATTCACGATCAGTTTTTCAATTTCATTGCGCCTCAGCACCATGTCAGGAATACTTTTTGGGGCAAATTGCGGCTCACCATCTACGTACTCAGCATCAAAGAATGGAATTTGGACAACCTCATGTACCGTTACATGTGGAGACCTTTGAAGCAAGTAGGAGGTTTGCTAAGGTTTGTATCCGTTCCTGTGGTCAGTTTTGTCTTTCTCCCGATTTTCCTACTGGGTTTTTACTTTGTCTACAATAGAGAACAATTGCCACCAGCGGCGTTGGAATATATGCCTTCCGCGATGGCGCTCATCGGAATCATGTTGGCCATGAAAGCCTTTACGGAGCGCGGAAAAGCCCAGTTGGCCTGGTCGCTGGTAATTATGAACCAGTTGTTTTCCGCCCTGTCTATTGGGCTGCACGAAGAATTCGAGCACACGCAGATACTGCTTTTCCTGAGCGGTATTGTTGTGTCGGGCATTGTCGGTTTTTGGTGCCTGCGGCAATTGGAAAAGGCTGGCGAATCAGTCACGCTGGATCGTCATCACGGGCATTCCTACTACCATCCGCGACTGACATTTGTATTTATGCTGGCGGCATTGAGCCTGTCAGGCTTCCCAATCACGCCGACGTTCATTGGTGAGGACTTGTTGCTTGGGAAAATTGACGAGGAACAATTCGTTCTGTTGGGTTTTACCGCATTGAGCCTGATTTTGGATGGTTTGGTGGTGTTCCGGATTTATGCAAGGTTGTTCCTGGGGCCGAATGAGAAGGGGTACCACGAAGTGGCGTTCAGGTCGTCGTAATCAGTCTTGTAAAGCAAGAAGGTTTTATAAAGGATGGATTCGAACTCGCCGCTGTAAAGTGGCGGGTTTTTTTATTTTTGGGAATGCTTGTTCAGTTCGTGTTTTTTTCAACCTTTGCCACCTGCATCACGAACAAAACAATATGGCCGTTTCTACTCCCTCATCGAATATTTCTGATTCCAAACCGCTCCTTTCCACCCGCAGTATTTGGAATATGAGCGTGGGCTTTATGGGCATCCAGGCCGGGTTTGCGCTTCAAAATGGCAACGCCAGCAATATTCTCCAGCGCTATGGAGCACATGTACACGAACTCCCTAATTTCTGGCTCGTGGCGCCCATCATCGGTATGATCGTTCAGCCAATTATTGGCCATTATTCTGACCGAACCTGGAACCGCTGGGGCCGCCGAAGGCCTTATTTTCTTGCGGGCGCTATCGCTGCTTGTTTTGGAATGATGCTGATGCCCAATGCCGGGATGCTAGGTGCGGCCCTCCCACTCGTGCTTATGGGTGCTGGGATGTTGATGGTGATGGATGCCTCATTCAATGTGGCTATGGAACCTTTTCGAGCTTTGGTAGCCGATAAACTTTCTACCAAACAACGCACGCTCGGTTTTTCGGTGCAAACTTGTTTGATCGGTATTGGAGCCGTTATAGGATCATGGCTGCCTTGGTTTTTGGCAAAAAAAGCGGGGGTTGCGGATACCGCTGCCGAGGGTTTAGTGCCAGAAAACGTAAAATGGTCGTTTTATTTTGGTGGAATTCTGTTGCTCGCCGCTATTCTTTGGACAGTTTTTACCACAAAGGAATATTCGCCAGAGGAGCAAGCCCGTTATTCAGGAGAGGAACAAGCCGCGCCAGAAAAGGGGGGTTTGATGTTGATTTTCAAGGATCTGGCGAATATGCCCAAGGCAATGCGCCAATTGGGTCTAGTACAATTTTTCTCTTGGTTCGCCTTGTTTTCGATGTGGGTGTTTACTTCACCTGCTATTGCACACCACGTTTATGGCTGCGCCACTGATGACACAAAATCTCAGGCATTCAGCGACGCAGGCAACTGGACAGGCATCATTTTCGGGGTTTACAATGGGGTCTCTGCCATTTTTGCGATGTGTCTCCCGTTTATCGCGGCGCGAATTGGCCGTAAGAAAACCCACTCATGGGCCTTGATTTGCGGAGGCTTGGGCCTGATTTCCATTTATTTCGCCAATTCTCCCAATTTCCTAATCTTCTCTATGATCGGTGTGGGCATCGCTTGGGCGAGCATACTGGCCATGCCTTATGCAATGCTGGCAGGTTCAATACCGGCCCATAAAATGGGGGTTTACATGGGGATTTTCAACTTTTTTATCACGATTCCTCAAATTGTAAGCGGTGTTGTCAACCGCCCGATTGTCAAATATCTTTATGGCAACAATGCCATTTGGGCCATCGTGATGGGGGGCGTTTTCTTTTTGCTGGCTGCGATAGCGGTACGTTTTGTGGAGGATAAGGACGATGTGGCTTTGATAAAACCGGTGTCTTGAATCTGATCATTTTTAGCCACTAATTGCACTAATTTACACTAATCCAAACAAAGGATGATCTGTAATTCGTGAAAATTCGGGTAATTAGTGGCCGACTTTAAGAACCATACTACTCAAATTATGAATCCAAAACTTAGAGCATTGTTTGCCGTAATGGCTGGCATTCTGGCTGGCGGCCTTGTAATTATGCTGGTTGAAATGCTGTCGTCACAGACACCTCCTGCTGGCATGAATATTAATGACCCAGCAAAGATGAGCGAGTGGATCGCCACCTTGCCCATGTCGGCATTTGCTATTTTGTTATTGGCGTACTTTCTTGGTTCGGCAGTAGGTGGATGGGTAGCCAACCGCGTGGCTGCTCCGACGCATTACCGGCCTGCGCTCATCGTTGGCTTTGGCCTTTTTATAGCCGGAGTAATGAACTTGATTGCCATTCCACACCCGGTGTGGTTTGCAGTGACTTCATCCTTGATTTATTTTGTCGGTGCATGGGTTGGGGGTAGGGCAGTGAGCCGACCAAAAATTTGATTTTTTCACTAAACTTTTTCTCATTATGAGTACTAACGACTTGATTTTCACCCTCCTCATCGGCGCAGTCTCTGGCTGGCTCGCTGGGCAAATCCGCCAAGGCTACGGCTTTGGGCTGTTGGGCAACATCATCGTAGGCATTCTCGGTGCGTTCATAGGCGGCTGGTTATTCCGCTCGGTGCTGCACGTGAGCCTTGGAGGCGGCCTGTTGGGCGTTATTCTGACGGCTGTTATCGGGGCCTTGCTGCTCTTGTTCCTTATTGGGCTGTTCAGAAGGTGATTTGAACAAATTTTTTTCACCCGTCCTACGGTTCAATTCCGTAGG
>JACMMM010000483.1 GCA_014379065.1 Saprospiraceae bacterium | reverse complement strand
CCCCTTCAACAACCCGGCGCAAGTCTTCCAGGTCCACATCCAAGTGGCGCAGGATCTTCACCGCATTGCCTTCGCCTTCGCGAATTAGACCGAGCAGAATGTGCTCGATACCTATGTAATTGTGGCCCAAACGCAGGGCTTCCTCGCGGCTATAGCCGATAACCTCCCGCACGCGGGGGCTGAATTTGCCGTCCATATTCATGGTTCAGTCGTTCTCAGGGTTGTTCTTCCGCACCTATCGTCACACGGCCAAGGTAGCTCGGTCGTCAACGGGGGCAAGCTATTCCCCCGGTTTCGGACGGGCCAAACCAACCATCGGTCATTTATCCACAATAGCGTGTGCGGCTGTGGAAAAGTCATGGTCGGTGGCGTGTGCGATCGGGATACTTTCGGGCTCCCTTTCACGGGGGGTATTTCCAACAACCGTGCAAGCTAGAACCACCTGACAAGAATGGCAGAAGGAGAGAAGATCATTCCGATCAACATCGAGAACGAAATGCGCACAGCCTACATCGATTATTCGATGTCGGTGATCGTAAGCCGGGCTTTGCCCGATGTGCGTGATGGATTGAAACCGGTACACCGTCGCGTGCTATTCGGCATGCAGGAATTGGGCGTCAGCAGCAGCCGGGCTTATAAGAAGAGCGCCCGTATCGTTGGTGAAGTGCTCGGTAAATTCCACCCGCATGGGGATGGTAGCGTGTACGACGCCATGGTGCGTATGGCCCAGGAATGGAGCCTGCGCTACCCGCTTGTAGATGGCCAAGGCAACTTTGGTTCCATGGACGGCGACAGCCCCGCTGCCATGCGTTACACGGAAGCGCG
Organism: Saprospiraceae bacterium; assembly: GCA_014379065.1. GTDB lineage: Bacteria > Bacteroidota > Bacteroidia > Chitinophagales > Saprospiraceae > M3007. The sequence continues at coordinate 15,082 of JACMMM010000483.1, read as the reverse complement.
ATTCCGCCGCGTGACCGACGAGATCGTAGGCGATTTGGACAAGGACACGGTTGATTTTCAACTCAATTTCGACGATTCGCTCGAAGAACCGAGCGTAATGCCCACCAAATTTCCCAATCTGTTGGTCAATGGTGCAAGCGGCATTGCCGTGGGCATGGCCACCAATATGATGCCCCACAACCTCACCGAAATCTGCAATGCTATTATGGCCGCTGTGGACAAGCCTGAGATTGACGTGGAGGAATTGATGGAGTTTGTAAAAGCTCCTGACTTTCCTACTGGCGGTATTATTTACGGCATGTCAGGCGTAAGAGAAGGCTTCCGTACGGGCCGTGGTCGTGTGGTTGTTCGGGCAAAAACCGAAATCGAGACCGATTCCAAAGGCCGCGAAAGCATCATCGTCACGGAAGTTCCTTACCAGGTCAACAAGGCGATGTTGATTTCAAAAATCGCCGATTTGGTCAACGAAAAGAGAATCTTGGGCATCTCTGACGTGGGCGACCAGTCGAACCGTGAAGGCGTACGCATCGTCATTGAAATCAAGCGCGACGCAGCGGCCAATGTGATTTTGAGCCAGTTGTTCAAACTCACACCGCTTCAAACTTCGTACGGCATCAACAACATCGCTTTGGTGAACGGGCGGCCTCGCATCCTGAATTTGAAGGATATGGTGGACGAATTCATTAAATTCCGGCTTGATGTCATCGTTCGCCGTACTAAATTCGAGCTCCGCAAGGCCGAAGAGCGGGCGCATATTTTGGAAGGCTTGCTCATCGCGCTCGATCATTTGGACGAGGTTATCAAACTCATCCGCGCCTCCAAAGATGCCGACGAAGCCCGCGAGGGGTTGATGTCCACATTCGGTCTTTCAGAACTTCAGGCCAAGGCCATTTTGGCCATGCGCTTGCAGCAACTCACAGGCCTGGAGCGCGATAAGGTGAAAAACGAGTACGAGGAGTTGCAAAAGAAAATCACAGAATTGAAGGCTATCTTGGCTGACGAAGGCTTGCGCCGCGACATCGTCAAATCCGAAACCACGGATATCAAAGATCGTTTCGGCGACGCACGACGCACGGCCATCGAAATGAACGAAGCCGATATCAGCATCGAAGATTTGATTGAGGATGAAGAAGTTGTGATCACTATCAGTCATACCGGTTACATAAAGCGCACCGCGATTTCAGAGTATCGGGCGCAGAATCGCGGGGGCCGTGGAGCACAAGGTGTGCGCACACGCGGCGAGGATTTTGTGGAACACATGTTCACTGCTACTACCCACCAAACCTTACTGCTTTTTACGGAGAGCGGGCGTTGTTTTTGGTTGAAAGTGTACGAAATCCCCGAAGGTGCGAAAGCCACTGCGGGTCGCGTGATTCAAAACTTGCTCAATATTCCAAAAGAAGATAAGGTCCGTGCCTACATCATTGTCCGCCGACTCGACGACGAGGAATTTCTAAACGGGCACTATATCACCTTCTGTACCAGAAAGGGAAATATCAAAAAAACACCCCTTGAAGCCTACTCCCGCCCGCGTCAAGGCGGCATTAATGCCATTGATATCAGAGAAGGCGACGCGCTCATTGAAGCCAAACTGACCAATGGCAAAAACGAGATCATTCTTGCCATCGAAAGTGGTAAAGCCATCCGCTTCAACGAGCAGGATGTTCGCTCCATGGGCAGGGGCGCTGCCGGCGTGCGCGGCATCCGGGTAGACGATGAAGGCGGTGACGCGGTAGTGGGCATGGTCTGCATTGACCCAGAAGACACGACGACTTCTATTCTGGTAGTTTCCGAGAATGGCATGGGCAAACGCTCGGCGCTTGAAGACTACCGCGTACAAAGCCGCGGTGGCAAAGGGTCGAAAACCATCAATGTTACCGCGAAAACAGGCCATTTGGTCGCCATCAAATCCGTCACGGACAACGACGACTTGATGATAACAACTACCTCAGGCGTCACCATCCGAACGGGTGCGGATGATCTTCGGGTGATGGGTCGTGCCACACAGGGGGTTAGGCTCATTCGTTTGGACGAAGACGATCATATCGCGGACGTGACTGTAGTGGCACAAGCAGAAGAAATCAAAATGCCAGAGGAATTTGACGGGGCGACCGAAACTTCTGTTGAAGAGGTAAAAGGTGAAGAATAGGGGGCCATATTTCAATCAATTTCCAAAACCTAACTTGTTGATTCTCACAATTTTTTCCCAATAGAAAGTCGCGTTCAGCAAGTTTAACAAGGCATTGTAAACCCTTTGAGGTTAAACTGCGTCTGAAACACGTTTTTCAAACTTTCAAAATTTTGTCGAAGACAATGAAAAAAGTCCTTTTTGCCCTTTTGGGCATCCTCCTAAGCGTCGGAACGGCTCAAGCCCAAGACGACGGTGCTAAACTCGCGAAATCGGCGGGCAAAGCTCTTGCCGCTTACAATCAAGACCCAGCTGGAAACAGCTCAAAGATTGCTGAAGCGAAAACGAAAATTGATCAGGCGATGCAAACGCCAGAAGCTCAAGCGCTTGCATCGGCTTGGATCATCAAAGGGGATGTGTATAGCACACGTATCCAGAATGAACTGGCGATGCAGACGGTGAATCCCAACGCTAAACTGACGGGCGATAACGACGCGCTCGAATCCTTCAACGCTTACAAAATGGCTTTAGAGAAGCCTGAAATCAAAAAATATGAAAAGGAACAAGCCATTGATGGAATAGTGTTGGTCCAACCGTGGATGATCAATATTGGTGTTAGCAAGTACAATACCAAGGAGTACGAAAAAGCATTTCTTGCTTTCAAAGGCTCCCTTGAAGCACATGAAGTCTTGAATACCAACAAGAAGAAAAGTGTGCTCGACGACCCCAAGGAATACAGAGACCAGATATTTTTCACCGGCTTTTTGGCTAGCCTTGCGAAACGTTGCAACGATGCAGTGCCTTATTATGAAATACTCTACAAACAAGGCACAGATAGCTTGGCAGTTTACGAAGGGCTTTTCAATTGTAAAACGGAATTGAAGGATGAGGCTGGCGCACTAAAAATCTTGCAAGAAGGCCGCAAAAAATTCCCAGAGGAATCGTCGCTGCTTTTTGCTGAGATCAATTATTACATCAGCAAAGGCCGTCTTAGTGAACTAACTGGTTCGCTCGAACAAGCTATCAGGAAAGAGCCGAACAATGCCAGCCTTTACCGCGCCTTGGGCGATGTTTACAACAACCTCTTCACTGTGTTATTGGAAGATACGATCCAGACGAGGGAGCAAAAAGCGTCAAAGATTAAAGAGTATGCTGATGGTGCAAAGAAAAACTTCTTGATTGCGGTGGAGAAGGAGCCCAATAACATGGATTTCAACTATTCGCTTGGCGCATTGCTCTACAACGAGACCAACTTGATTGCCCAAGAAATGAACGAAACCAGTTTCTCCACGAATGCGGGACAAAAGCGCTATAAAGAGTTAAAAGAAAAGATGCTGGTGGATGTTGACCAAGCGCTCAAATATTTCCAAAAGGCTGAAAGCCTCGAACCAAATGACGTCAACGTGCTCGCCGCCTTGGTTCAGGCCTATGGCCGCAAGGAGGACGATACACTTTACATGGAATTTAAAAAACGCCTTGATGTGGTAAAAAAAGGTGGGACGAATGCGGGATCGTATTTCAAGAACTGATTTCTAATGGCGCGAAATCCATTTTGTGTAGGATAAATTTGTTGCCATATCTGGTTTTTCTTCACGAGGTGTCACTTCAATCACCTAAATTTGTCAACAAAAAAGTCATGGGCGCAATTCTCATATCTCCGCAAAGCATCGAAGAACAGCAACTTCTACTCGCACTCTTAAAGCGGATGGGTATTTCTGCACGAATTCTTTCTGAAGAGGAAGAAGACGAAGCCTTAGGTCTCCTTATGAAGGAAGCGGATGTAGAAGACAAAGTAGAGCGTAATGAGATCATGCACAAACTCCGGCGGGCATGAAAACCGAATTCCTGCGAAAATTTAGTAAAGACATTGACAAGATTGGAGACAAGCGCGTTTGACCTCGATAATGGAACTCATTGAAGCTACAGAACAGGCCGAAAATTTGTTTGATATTGCCAATGTTAAAAAACTCAAAGGCTACTCAAATGCTTATCGAGTTCGGCTTGGCGATTATAGAGTCGATGTTTTTCTCCAAGAGGATTTGGTGGTTTTTGCAAGGGTTGTCCATCGGAAAGATATTTATGACGTGTTTCCTTGAATTACAGCGCTCCTACGACTTGAAGTTGTAGGAGCGCTTTTTAATCTACACCTTTTCCAGCGTAAACCCAAACGTACTGCCCTGGCCTACGCTGCTTCGTACATTGATCGTTTGCTTGTGCGCTTCCACAATGTGCTTCACAATGGACAACCCAAGCCCTGTGCCTCCCGCTTCCCGGGAACGGTGCTTGTCTACCCGATAGAACCGATCGAATACATGGTTAAGATGCTCCGGGGTAATGCCTATACCATTGTCGCTTACTTCCACGAGCACGTAAGTCTCTAAGTCATAAAAGCTTATCTTCGTAAGCCCGCCTTCTGTCCCATACTTTATAGAATTGTGTACGAGGTTCATCAGTACCTGCCGGATGCTTTCTTTGTCGGCGCGGATACGGAAATTTTGGCTTGCCCCGTCTTTGTAGGTGAGTCGGATATTGCGTTCACGGGCACGCATTTCAAGATCGGCATACACATCATCTGTAAGGTCGTGGAGGTCAAATTCTTGGAGATCAAGAATCATTTGGCCAGCCTCGAGCTTATTGATGGTCTCAAGATCTTCCACAATGGTTTGAAGTCGCTCGATGTTTCTGGCGGCACGTTGGAGGTAAAGCAAATTCACCTTAGGGTCGTATAGCGCCCCATCAAGCAGGGTATGAATAAAACCTTGGATATTGAAGATGGGGGTTTTGAGTTCATGGGATACATCCCCGATAAAACGGCGGCGGTAAGTGGCGAGGCGTTCGAGTTCTTCGAGTTCGAGATTCTGCTGATCGGCCCATTCGCCCACTTCTTTTTCCACATCCTCTAGCACATTCTTCGTCATATCAAGGTTGCCTGCCTTGAACTCGGCCGGGAGTTTTTGCCGATGTATGATCTTGTAAATCAATTTGATGCGCCGGAAAATGAAATAGCGCACGAGGTAATAGTTCGCAATGAATGCTACTGCAAAGGCCAGTGCAAACAAGCCCAAAACCTCGGGCCAAGTGACCCTCAAGAATCCAGATGCCTTCAAAAGGAGAAGCAAGACAGCAATGGCTGCCGCAGAAATTCCTGCGATAAAAAAGGAAAGTTGCTGTGGGGTCTGATTTTTGAACATTTTTCTGGACGTTAGACTTTTGGACCTTAGATCTTGACTATTGGACGTTATTTCAGGCTAAAATAGTCCAATGTCAAACGTCCCAAAGTCCAATGTCTAAAAGTCAAATTTATAACCAATGCCTTTCATGGTCTTGATGTAAGTCTCGCCTATATGCTCCCGGAGTTTGCGGATGTGAACGTCAATCGTGCGGTTGCCAACGATGACATCCGCGCCCCAAATTTTGTCAAATATTTCCTCGCGCGTGAACACACGTCCTGGTTTGGAAGCCAAAAGCCAGAGTATTTCAAATTCTTTGCGGGGAAGTTCGATGGTTTGTTCGCCTTTGAAAACCAAGACTTTATCTTTGTCTATGACCAAATCATGAAGGCTGATCGTCCTGGCCTCTTCTTCTGAAGCGCGGCCAGTGCGGCGGAGCAACGCATTGATGCGGCTGACAAGCACCCGCGGCTTGATGGGCTTGGTGATATAGTCATCGCCACCAACATCGAGTGCTGCGATTTGCGAAAAGTCTTCGTCACGTGCCGTGAGAAAAGCTATTGGTGTGTCGTCAAACTCTTTTCGGGAGCGCAGCAAACGGCAAGCTTCTACGCCATCCATTTCTGGCATCATAATGTCCAGCAGGATGAGGTGTGGTTTCTCGCGTTCTGCCACTTGAATAGCCTGAAGGCCATCAGGGGCTGTTACGACCTGATAGCCTTCTTTGCGGAGATTGTATTGTAGGAATTCGAGGATGTCAGGCTCGTCGTCTACGATGAGTATTTTTTTTGCGTGTGACCCTTCCTTCATGCCGGTTTCTATTTCCGGCAAAGGTAGAATCGGGTCAGAGTCGGGCGTTTGCATTAAGCGGTTAAGTCTGTGTAAAGTTTTTCTCGGCACAAATCTATCAAATTAACCCTTCGATTCAACAACTCCTCCAGTTAATGCACAAGCAACACGGATTCAAATTTTTTTCGGTCGGCCAAACGCAGAAAACCGTAACCAACCCCTGCCTGCCCCAGCATCATATCGGGTGCGCTGAAGTCGCTTTGTGTGCCATTGGGGAATGGGATGTTGCGTTGTTGGAATTGCTCGATGCCCTCAGCAGCTACTTCCTCGACTTTTTGGGCGAACGACTCGTCGCCCGTTGTTTCGGAAGCATAGAGAAGCAAATCGGCGTTGCCAAATACCCCGTGGCACAAGCTGAAATTGCCCAACTGCTGACGGCCAAACATTCGCGCAGTGGTGTCAACAGCGATTTGGCCTGATTGCTTAAATATTTCATTGCCAGTCAATTGGAAGGCTCGTAGGCGCGCGAGGCCGATACCCGGTGCACCATGACACCACGCACAACCACATGGTCGCGGGCTTTTATCGTCGGCTTGTCGTGTCGAACTGCCTTCCCGAAAATCCGGCCAGTTTTGCTGTTCAGCATCGTAGCAGGCATCCTCATAGCTGAAGCCCGCAAGCCCAGCCTTTTTGTAGCGTTCGTCTTGGGTGTAGTGCCAAAGTTCGAGCAAGGACGAGGCGATGCCTGCCGCCCCATGCGCGTAGCCAGTCAGGTTGGCACTTGCTCCATGTGGCATCGTGTTCCAAGAGATACCACTACTTTCTGCTTGGGCGCTTTGGAGCAGGTAATTGCCCATTTTGGCGAGCAGCACGTCCAGTATTGGGTCGGAGTAACGTCGGTTGAGTTTGACTATGGCAGGAATTGCGCCCGCACAACCATCAATCACATCGAGGGTGTAGTCGGATTCGGGTAAATGCTGTAGGCTGCGGAGCAATTGCAAGCCTTGTTCCACGAGCTCGTCGCACCCTAATTTTTCCCCGACTTCGATGGCTGAAAAAGCAATGCCTGTAATGCCAGCATGAAAGCCCAATTTGCTGTGCTGAACGCTGTCGGCTGTTCGCAGCGCCTGTTCAATGGCTCCTAGAGCGACATCGCGGTGGCGTTTGTCGCTGCTTACTTCACTGAGTTGTGCCAAAAACCAAGCGATACCTGAAGTGCCGTTGTACCAGACGCTTTTCAGCGCAGCATAATATGGCTTGGCGCTGTCGCCTTGGATATCGTTGTTCACACCCACCCAGTTACACTGGCTGTTGTGGCGGATTGCGTCTCGGCAGATGGAGTTGCCGATGCTGACTGCTGCGCTCAAAAATTGTTCATGCATGGTTTTTCAATTTTCAAAATGAGGAAAATGATAAGGGTATTTGGAGTTTGGGTTGAGATACATCGCCTCTGGGAGCAAGAAGTTTTTTTGGATGTTTTTCAGAATGAATCCTATCCACTGGTCTTTTGGCTGTTTGTCTTTCCAAGCATCCACGATACCCTGTGCGATGATTTTGCAACGACTGGTGCCAAAACTCTCATTGGCTGAAAAGGGGTTTTCAGCAAAGCCGATGCCCGGCGCAAGTATTTTGGTAAACATCGGGAGTGTCGGTTTGAGCCATTGTTTCAAGCCCGCATAACCTTTGGAAAGGAGTTCCGAAACGATTTCAAAATACCGTTTGTCGAGGTACAAAACGGCGGAATCGGATCGGGTAAAAAGGCTGGGATGGTTGAGGCATTTGAATTGAAATGGCACTTTGTACGCATTCAACTGATTAGAAATCAGGGTGATAAGCGGGGCAGCCCCTTCCGGCCCGAGGTTGAAATACAATCGGACTATGGCCGAATTGTTGTTGTCAAGCAAGGTCTCTCCGAAAACATGGTAAAACACATCGTGGCTTTCTGGCTCTGCACCGTACTCCGGCATGACACGGATATTGACTTGCTCTCCGCGCTGCAATGGACCATGCCCAAAGTGTTCGCGGATAAAATCCCCTGCATACGTGTGGCGTTTGTTGCCGCCCTTGCGCACGAGGATGTTTCCCGTTTGCTCGATTTCTTCTACCGTCCAACCGCAGTCGTAGCGTTCGGCGGATGCATTGGCAGCGCGAAGTTGGGCAAGGAAACTATTGTCTTCGGCGGCGACATAACCGGACTCCCCACCGCTGCTACGGGTGTAGCATGCTGAGTAGAGCAGGTTGTTCAGGTTGTGAAAAAGACCCGCCTCAACGCTCGCTTCGGGAAAACTGTAGCCTTGGTAAGGCTTGCCTTGAAAACTTAATTGCCCATCGGCACTGATGTCCACGGACGCGACAATGTTTTGCAAATCATCAAGATAAGACGGTTGTTGCATGGGTATGGGCGTTGGTTTGTATGCCCAGCAGTTCGCCGATGGCTACATCGGGTCTGCGGAGCAGGTTGAGGCTGAGTTGCAGGATTTTTGCACTGTAGAGCGACATGTCCTTCACGGCTTGCACGGACTCAAAGCAAGTATGTACCAATTTCAGGGCGGTATAGCGCAGGGTTTTTTCCAAATGTTGCTTTGCTGCCGCGTCGTCCCAACGTGTTTTCTCGGCATAGCGTTGCCAAAAAGCCGCGATGGAAGGCTGCACCTGTTCGAGGCTGACGATTGCGGATTGTCCCGGTCGGTATTGTTGTTCGATTTCGGAGGAGACCCAGAGCGTGAGGTAGTTTTGAAAAACAGCGGCAACATCCCAGAGCGGGTCGCCGATGTCGGCCAATTCCCAGTCAATCAGGCGGATGTCTGGCTCATGTTCCAAAGTGAAATCAGTGTTTATCAAGAAGTTGGGAAATTTTACATCGCCGTGCACCAGGCTTTTTGTTTCCCAATCCTCGGAGATAAGGCGGAGATGTTCCATGAACTCCTTATTTTCCAAAATGAGTTTCACGGATTGTTTTTCGGCGTTGCCAAGCGTGGGGTTGTTCAACCAATCAGAAAGATTGTTTTCCGAAAGCGTGAAGACCCAGGGTTTGCGTTTTTTAAAAAGGGAAAAACTTTTTTGGTTTTCCACTACCCCTGACACATGTGTGTGATAGCAAGCGAGCAAATCAGCCAGTTTTTCGGCGACTGAAATCGGAAAAAGAGCGGCACCGCGATAATACTCGTGCAGGTTTTGCACATCGGGCAAGAGTTCGAGCACAAGTATGTGGTGCAGATAGTCGTACTCGTGGTAGCGCGGTAGAAAGCCTTGCAGCGTACGGTATGCTTCGTCGTTGTTCGCCAGCCAGTAGCAGGTGGCTTCGATGCGCAGCGTCTCGCGCTTTTCTTGATCTTGTGCGCGCACCTGTTTCACCAGATAAGCAGGCTTATACTCGCGGTTGATGGCGAAGTTGGCGTTGCGGCTCGATTGGTCGCGCACACTGAACTCGCCTCTCATGATGGAATCGAGGTCAATCAACCCTTTTTCTAAAAGGTAATGGGCGATGTTTTCGTAAGAAAGCAGCACGGCGTGAATTTGTTTTTTAGTGAAAAAATCCGGCGGAGCGGAGTGCGCTCCGCCGGGGTGAAAGTTTCAATAGCCGTAGTTGGCCGTCTGGTACGGGTCGAAGCCGCCGGTGTAGGTCTGAGTTGCGTACTGCTGTTGAACAGTTGGGTTGACAAATACATCTGTTTGACCACAATTCATCGTTTTATAGGGGATGAAAGCTTGTGGTTGAAAAGCGGGGTTGACAACTACATCTGTTTGACCGGGTTGGTAAATACTACCTCCACCACACTGTATGGTGCCGCCAGCACACTGAATAGTGCCACCGAAACACCCCCGTGTACCGCCAAAACAAGCGATGGTTCCGCCAATGCAGGGCCGAAGTACTCTTCCGGCTCGGGCAAGTACTTGGCAATTTTCAGGAATCGCCGATATGCAGAATGCAAAAGGGTGACGCGAAACGTTGCAGTTGATCTTGCAAGTTGGTTGCACGCAGGTCTGTTTGAAACAAACACTGGGCATCGTGTTTGCTGGTGGCAAAACAAACTGACAGTTTGGATCCAATGCGCCTGTTGGCCCATGACATATCTCGTACGGCAATGAGAACTGCGTGTTGATACCAAATTCTTTTGCCACAACTGTCGGTATATTACCTCCTTGATTTCCAAATGCCCTCAAGATGTCGCCCTCCAAAAAGGAAGACTTCACACGATTGGCATGTCTCGGGTCGCCAGTAGTAAACACGGTCGTCTTTTTGACCCACAATCGGCTGCCGCCGAGCGGGTCTTCGTCGGTGTTGACGGGATCGCAGTAAAGGACATCCCGCTCCGGTAGTTCGATAAAATCGCTCAGCGCCGGGTCAGAATACACGCGCAGATGCCCATCGAGGTCGGAATCGCCGATGTAGCCTTGCAGCATCACCAGCTCGTCGTTGGATTTTGGATCGGGTCGCACGCTCCTGATAAAAGCGTCGCGCCTGATCCCTTTGGTTGTTGTCGCCATAATTTTGGACTTGTGGTTTAAAGTGTGAAAAAATCGAGTGAACAAGAAGATAGTGCGCGATCCTTCACTGGGTCAGTCCCTTTGGACAAGGGAGTCGTCAATCAATAGCCGGTCTGATAAGGGTTGAAGCCGCCCGTGTAACCTGGATACGTTACTCCTGGGTTTGTTAGGGGAGCAATTTGCATACAAATAGTGCGCGCCGTGCAGTCGCCCCCAAAAGTGCATCCGAGAGACAAGGGCGGCGGCGGGGTTTGGCATACCTGAGCTGATTGATGGCATGTTCGGCTAGGGATGTTGCACATGGGTTGATGACAGGTCATCTCACAAGATAACTGGAAACAGGTCATCTCGCAAGATGGCTGATGACAGGTTCTCTCGCAGGATGGCTGGAAACAGGTCTGGAAACAAGATGGTTGGTGGCAAGTCTGGAAACAAGATGGTTGGTGGCACGTTCTTAGACAAGATGGTTGGAACTGGGTCTGTAAGCAAGGCGAGCCAAACTTCGTATCACAACACGACTTCGGCTTGGAGGTCGCGTGACAGATAGCGCCCACAATTGTAGGCGCCACTATCGGCAACACAACGGTCGGAATGTTCACGGTATCGCCAAAGGCTCTCATAATGTCACCTTCCAAAAAGGAAGATTTCACGCGGTTAGCTTGATTTGGGTTTCCTGCGGTGAACACGGTCGTTTTTCTGACCCACAGGCGGCTACCGCCGAGTGGGTCTTCTTCGGTACTGATAGGGTCAGCGTAGCAGATATCCTTTTCTGGCAGCTCGATAAAATCGCTCAGCTCGGGGTCAGAATATACTCGGATGTGACCGTTCAAGTCGGATTTGCCAATGTAGCCTTGCAGCAGCACCAGCTTCTCAGTTGATTTAGGGTCAGGTCGCGCGTTCTCGACGAATGCGTCAAACCGAACCCCTTGGCTTTTGGTTGCCATAGTTTTAAGGTTGATTGCCTGCCAGTCGGCAGGCAGGGTGAATAAAATGGGTGTACTATGGAACAGCGCACTATCTCAAAAGCGTTTTTGCCTGTTGAAGGGCAAATGGCCGCCAGCCCCGACCCGAAGCGGTCTGGTAAGATGGATGTTGGGTGTAGCCCAAAAATGGTAGGAGGGAAAAGGAAGAAAGGGCAATATGGAATTATGGGGGGCATGGCTTGGGCAAAACCATCAAGGTCTGGTTCGCATCACAAAAGTTCGGGAATTTTCCCAGCCCCACGCTCAATATTCAGTCAAAAATCACTTAAAACCCATTCAAAAGATAGGCTTTATCTCTTAGGACTTCGGCACAAAGAATCCAATTCCCCTTCGTGTCAATAGCCCAAGCCTCAGGAAACACATTTTTGAAGCTGCGCTCAAAAAAACGCTCCGTTACTTGACGCACACTTACGTCCTCTCCATGAAGCCGATTGAAGAGCAGTATGCCACCTGGGCGAAGCAACTCAGCACAGGAATTCAGAAAATCTTCGGTACAAAACTGCGGAGGAGTAATCTCGTCCTCAAAGATATCCACGATGAGCATATCGAATTGTTCCTCCGTCACTTGTACAAAAACCTCCGCGTCGGCGGTGATGATTTCAACGGGGCTTTCAAGACGTGAAAGCGTGTATTTGGCGGCGAGATGGGCCACGGTTTCGTCCCATTCAATGGCGGTGTAATGGTAGCGCCGATGGAAGACTTTTTCCAGCATGAAAGGTATTGAACCTAGACCTAGACCTAGCAACAACACGTCCTCAATCTTTCGCTCGTCAATTTTCAGGCGGTCAAAAGCGACCAGAAAGTTCTTGTAGAGATCATCCCAAGAATATATAGCATCGCCACTTAACAGTTGCACCCGTCCCTTGGAGAGCACCACACTCAGCTCAGGGTTTTGCTCTGTAGCAATCTCTTCCAACGTGACAGGAGTGAGATGCGAGAGCCATTTCTTCCAAATCGGTATCTTCACGATCAGTTGTTCTTTTTCTTCTTTTTGAACGGATCAAAATTGTTCAATTTGTCCTTCACCTCGTCCACTTTTTTCTGGCCTTGATCGCCCAGCACTTCGCCAGCTTTTTCGCCGATTTTGTCCTTGGCTTCCTTGGTTGCTTTGTCGGTGGCCTCTTGCAACTTCTTGTCAGCCAAGCGCTTGAGACTGTCCGTAGCTTTGTCGGCGGCTTCCTGGGCTTTTTGTTTGGCCTTGTCAATCTCGCGGTTTGCCATATTGGTGAGCGAATCCTTTGCTTTGTCTATCACCGCTGTAACTGCGCCGGCGGCTTCTTCTTTGATGGTGCTTTGGCCGTCTGAGCCAAGGACTTTCATGCCCATTTTTGGATTGAAAAGTGTGCCGGTCAAGTCGAAACGCACGTTTATGAATTCGCCTTGCCCAAGGTTCACACCGACTTTTGAGGCTTCTTTGGAAAGGAAATCAATTCCAGTATTGGCCGCGCTTCCGAGCGACTTACGGGGCACTTTAGTCAGTACCTGATACTCCATATCACTCTTAAGGCCGTGGGAGCCGCCGATTTGCATCGCGATGTCGCCGACCGTTGTATTGAACGGCTTGACCGTCACTTTACCGTCTTTAACCTCAAACCAATTCTTTGTGTTTTTCAACGAAAATTGCTTTAGGGCGCCAATGTTCAACTTGTCGGCAATGGCATTCATCGGTTTGAAATTGTTGAATACCGCAGAAATCGTTTCTAAAAAACCAGCTGCCGAAAGGGTGTTGAAATCGGGCATCATGTCCTTTCCCAGCCCTCCTGACAACGAAAGTTTGGTGTTGAATTTGCCATCAATCAACTGAGCCACGGGGGCCAAGGCTTTGACCGTGGCAAAAGTCTGGAATGCTTCCCGGAAGCCCATGTTTTGCAGGGCCATGTCCATGTTGAAGGTAGGTTTCGCCAAATTCTGCGTGTTATAATCACCTGTGAGGCCAATTTGGCCACCAATGACATCCGCCGTACAGTCTTTCAATTTTGCAACACTATTTTTTACGATGATCTGGCCGGTGAGGTTATTGAGGTCGTAAGTCGTGTATTTGATTTTGGCGAAATTTGCATTGATCGTCATGTCCATGTTTTCCGGGACAGGAATAACTGCTTCGGCAGGTGGGGGAGCGGGCGTTCCGCCTTTGGTGGCGGTGACCGCAACTGGCTCAGCCATGAACTGATTAAGGTCGAAATACTTTGAGTTCAGATCAATTACTCCCGCAACCGTTTGATTGTCAAAGAGGTAGTTCCATGCATTGAGAATTTGCCCTGAACCACTCAAGTCGCTCGTGCCGCCAAATTTGAGGCCGAAATTCGAAATGTCCATTTTATTGGGCGTGAAATGCCCCGCTGCCGTCAAGTTCGAAATATCGTAGGTATCGTATTTCAATTTGCCGATTTTGCCGTCTACGATGAAGTCCCAGCGATCAAAAACTGCTGAAGCAGCAGGTTCTTCCACATCGTTTGGCACCACGCCGCCATCGGCAGGGGCGGGTTCCATCCATTCGTTCGCATCAAAGTAAGTGGAAGCGAAGTTAAGGTTGCCGCGCATGGTTTTGGTCGTGCTAAAATAAGCCAGCAAATTGTCAATGCTACCCGATGCGCGGAGGTCGCTGTTGCCGAGTTTTGCGTCAAAGGTTTGAATGTCAACCCGTTGTGGGGTTATGCTCGTGGCAAGCGAGTTGATCTTTACGGTGGGTGTTCCGGCGGATTTATAGGTAATGCCGCTCATGCCAAAAGTGCCGGCCATATTCACTTCGTCGTATTTGGCTTGGTCAATTTGGCTCATCGCGGCTTTTACGGTCATGTTGGCTTTGATGATGCCCGCGAGTTCTTGTACCCCTTCCATCGGAAATGCTTTAGAAAGTTCGCCGAGGTTGAGCGTACCATTGAGTTTCATGTCTACGGTGGGGTTGCTTTCGGGTGTTTTCAGGTTGAAATACCCTTCGAGCGGATTGGAACCGATTTTCAAACTGAATTTCGGGATGTTTACCGTCAAATCATTGAGCCGTGAAGAGGGTAGGGCGATGGACGCATCCACGTTGATATTGCTCACGCCAAGCGGCAGGCTCGGGTACTTGAAATCGGCATTTCCGACCTTGAAATCGAGTTTGAAAGCAGGATAGGTTTTTTCGTTGTAGGTGCCTTTGGCGAAGCCTTCGAACTGCACCGTTCCGTTTGCTTGCACGTCGTTGTAATCCTTTGTGTATGCGCCGGGGATAATGCTCAACAGGCTTTTGAACGTGTTGGCGGGCGTACCGAATTTGAGATCCATGCGGATGTCCTCACTATTTTCGGGCATCTGCACCCAGCCATCGAGCAGCAGTTTTAAATCATTGACTTTCAGGTCGTTTTCTTTGAAGGTAAACTTCATATTTGCCATATCGGCTCCCAGCGTAGACTTCCAATCGGCTTGTGCATTACTCAAATATTGCACTCCACCGTAGTTGATGGAGAGTTTTTCAATCGCGGTTTTCATCACCAAATCGTATAGCGTAGACGTGAATTCGCCACTACCAGTGTGGTTCAGGCCTT
>JACMMM010000482.1 GCA_014379065.1 Saprospiraceae bacterium | reverse complement strand
GGTTTGTGAAATTAACGAAAAGATTGTCGGTTTTTCCATTGTAGATTTAAAAGGCCATAATATCTGGGCCTTGTTTCTACGCCCTGAATTTGAAAAACAAGGTATTGGCAAAGCACTTCAAACACACATGCTACGCTGGTATTTTGAGCAGACCAAAGAGCCGGTTTGGCTTGGCACTGCTCCCGGCACACGAGCAGAGGCTTTTTACCGGAAATCGGGCTGGACAGAAGTTGGAACCCACGGAAAGGGAGAGCTCAAATTTGAAATGATGTATGAAGATTGGGAGCGGTTTTATAAAGAAGAATTCCCCCATCAAGTTGAGGCTAATAAAGAAAAGTTTAAAGAGCCGCAATAAAAAATCCCTCGCTGCTTGCATTCTTCCCACCAACGCCCGTACCTTTGCCGTACGAACGTTCGGTATATGCCTGTCAAAAAAATTGAAAAGCAGGAATTGCTCCACCGATGTTGGGAAGTTTTCAACCAGCACGGCTACCACGGCACTTCGGTCAGTATGCTGGCCGAGGCGACAGGTTTGGGCAAATCGGGGCTGATGCACCACCATCTTTCCAAGGAGAGTCTGATGCGGGCCGTACTGGAATACGCCCAAGAGACACTGCGAGCCACCGTATTTTCTGTAGTGCAGGAGGATCTGCCTCCTGAGCAAAAGCTCGAAAAAATGCTGCGTCGCCAAAACCGGCTCGCGAAAATGGAGCGCCAAGGCTGTTTTTTTGCGAATACAGCCTTGGAAACCGGTCGCAACGGACTATTTAACGAACCCATTCAGATGATCTGGCATGAATGGAGAACGGCGGTTGCCGGTATCCTGAGCACGATCATGCCCCCTGAAGAAGCGGAACAAACCGCTTACCGCCTGCTGCTCGAATACGAAGGCGCAATCATCATGTACAAAGTCAGCAATGAAGAGCAACACCTGGAGCAGTTTGTGGCCCGGGCTGTGGCGCTTTTTTGCAAAAAAATGCAGAAACAATCCTGATCATGCGACGAATCCTCATCAAAGCCCTTGGCCTCGGGCTCAATCTCTGGTCGTTGATAAGCCCGCAACTTGCGGCTAAAACCGCCGTGAAAATCTTTTCCAAGCCACCCAAGCCTCAAGTGCGTCCAAAAGAGCGGCAATTTTTGGCAACATCCCGACAGGTTCGCCGCGAAGTTGCCGGACAGCATATCGTTGAATACCATTGGGGCGCTGAAGATGCGCCGTTGGTTTTGTTGAGTTATGGCTGGGCTTACAATGCAGGGCGCTGGCGGCATTTTGTGCCACAGTTGGTGGAGGCCGGATACCGTGTATTGGCCTACGATCCACCCGGACACGGCCTTGCCCCTGCTGGCTTGATGAATATTCCTGCCAACGCAGCCATCATCCGCACATTACTGGAAGATTATGGCCCTGCATATTCCATCGTTGGGCACTCTTTTGGCGGCAGCAGCAGCGTATATGCCTTGAAGGATTTGCCACGCGCCTTGCACCCGCGTCGCATGGTGATTATGGCATCCTTCAGTTTTGCACCGCGTATTTTCCTGGAGTATAAAAAGGCTCTGGGGCTCTGGTCGCCGCTATACTGGCGCATGGTGCGCGGATTTGAAAAACGCATCGGGCATTCCATAGACCACTTCGATTTTGCCATGATGACCGCTGCTTTTCCACATATCGAAGGGCTGTTGATCCATGATCCCGGCGACCCGGTGACACCTTATGCTGAATCCCGCCGTTACCATGAATTTTGGCCTGAAAGTTTTTTGTATAGCCCAAGGGAAGGTGGTCATCACCTTGGCACGGCGGGCATCACCCGAGCAACGCTCTGCTTTATTCAAAACGGAGAAGTCCCGGAACAAGCAGAGCGACAAGAGCGGCCTTTGTCTGCGGAACACGATTTGGTTCGATATTTTGTGGGCTTGTAGAGGTTGAAAGGCTACCATTCAGGCGTGTGTTGTTTTTACCGGATGCAAGGAAAACTAAGAATCATCCCCCAATTATTTACTGGAATCCTACAGCCTCCATTAGACAGGGTTTAACTGCAAATTTGTCGTGGACAAGCAATTTTAATGCCGCCTAGCAACAAACAAAAAGAATTTATAAAAACAAGTCTCTATCCAGGCAATAATAATAGTTCGCCAAACGATTACTTCCAAAAATGACTTAATCCCAACTCAACTTCCTCGTCTTTCGGTATTGGCTTCACACTTAAACTTATTACTGTTATGAGACCATTACCACACGATCCAACCCAGCTCTCCCCTTCTGAAAGCCTTCCCCTTAAGAAGTCTCCTAAAGTTTCAGAAAATGCTTCCGGTAGGCATTCTCTGCTCCATTCGCTCCTGGAAAAACTCATGGGATTAGTGGCCATTTTTCTGTTTGTGTGCCTCTTGAACAATGGCTATGCCTATCAGAAAAGAGACCGGCTGCTGATGCAGATCAAAAGCCTCCCCCATGGCTTCTCCCACAACCCAGATCAGATGGGACAGGATGTTTTGCGGAGTTCCAGGGAAGAGTTCATCGCACTTCGGGATTTAAACAACCGCCGCCTCGCCACCGTAGGCGTGGATGATTTCGGACCTGTCTCCAAAATCCAATACTTGGGTCTGCCCATCACCACCCTCATACAACACCTCAGTTGGATTCCAATTAATACTGCCTATTGGGAAGTTTGGCAAGAAGATTCTGTTTTTGTGGCCCAGTGTACTTATCAGATTCAAGGCGAGATCAATTACGACTCATTGTACTGCAAAACCGAGAAAGCATTGGTGTCGGCCATGGCCCAAAGCATGCTGAAAAAACGCTTGCCAATTTCTGCCGTGCAATTGGAAATAGTGGCTGGAAATAACGAGTACGCTGGATTCAAAGCCGATTCTTTGATGCATGTGCGTGGGAAAGGCTTGAAAAACCAAGAAGAGACCCTATACCAACTTTCCTTATTGCGCACCAAAGCTTACTGGAATGTCTTAGACCAAAAACCAAAGTCCAGCTGGAAACAAGAGTATGAGCGGCGGCTGGATATGTCGATCATCGAAACCCGAGCCTTGGCCCAAGGTTACCCGGAAAGGGAATGCCAATTTGCTTTATTGTTGTCTGAAATCCAATGGAAAGGCACTGATCCTGAAGCAGCTTACAATACACTAATAGACGCCCGTCCTAGGTTATATAAGATTCAGGACCTTTCGTTGCGTCTGGCCTATACCCTGCGACTTTTTAACAATCTCTACAGCTATGACTACAGGCTGCATCCCAAAAAAGAAGTGTACGAAAATGGTATTGCATGTATCAACCAACTCCTTGATAAACTCAGCAACATGAGGCCCACTAACATGGACGATGCCTGTCGAGCGGCGATAAAACAAGCACGTGGCTTGCTGTATTCTACTCGGGCAGAAATACAGGCCAAACTGGACCCTAATCAGAAAGACAAAATCATAAGTGACATTCACTGGGCTAGGGTGCATGACAAAACCTTCCATTTCAACCACACTCTGGACGAATATGATGCTTACCAAATCATCTTGCCAATCCTTGCCCGCAACGCTGAGTTCTGCGCTGAATTGAGTCAAAGACCAGAAGAATTGCGCTTTGTCCTTGATAGCCTACAAGATGTTGCGCCATCCGAAACACTTAGCACCGACGCCCTAGCCTTAGTAAAGGGGTCTGAAACTCCCAGCGGCGAAAATACCGAAGATTCCTTCCAAGACATAAACCAAGAGGTGCCTAATGCTCCTAAAAAAGGGAATGGGGAAGAGTCAAAGACCCGGGAGGGAGTGAAGGAATAGGCTAATTTGTGGGGATTTTTAGAGATATTCCTCCGCTGGTGCTTTGACCCTGGCGGAGGAGTTTTTTGAGGGAAAGCGATGATTCAAAGGAATTTGAATGAAGCGCAGCACTTGAAAGAAACCATTTGAATACTATAGAAAACGCTAAAAATGCTACTACCTTGTCCTTCCAAATATATCAAGTCCCTATGAAAAGCATCACCACCGCATTCCTCCTCTTCCTACTCCCTACTCTATCCCTCGCGCAAAACTTCCCCGAAAGCCAGACCGACGGCAAATACTACACCGTCAACGGCGCCAAACTATGGACGGTCAGTTTTGGCAAAGGCGACCCGATCTTTTTTATCGCGGGCGGGCCGGGCGGCTCCCATTATGGCTTGAGAAGTTTTGACTCCTTGTCCACCACCAATACCCTTGTATATTTCGACAACTTGGGGCGCGGGAAATCTGATACCGCCAAGGATGTGCGGGAATACTCTCTGGAGCGCGACATTGAAGACCTGGAGGGCTTGCGCAAAGCCATGGGCTATTCGAGCATCAATGTGCTCGGGCATTCCTACGGGGGCCTCGTCGCGCAGGGCTATGCGATTAAATACCCTGAGCGCGTAAAACATCTCATTCTTGCCAATACTTTTCATAGTTTTTTGATGTGGCAAGAAAACGACGACAATTCCAACCATGAAATCAGAACCAACTATCCCGAAGTTTGGGATACCTTGATGAAAATCAGGGAACGCGGTGCTATATCAAGCGACCCCATCCACCAAGAGATTTACGGAAAAGTACCCTATGGCTTTTTATATGCCTATAACCCGGATAACTTCAAAAAAAGAGGAAGAAAACCATACCCCAATTCATTTAACCAGGCCGTGTATTATCAAATGGTGGGCAAAGATGGCGATTTTATCGTTGGGAATGATATCGGCAATTTCGACTTCCGGAAAGACCTTAAAAACCTGAAAATGCCCATCCTCATCATCGCCGGGCGATACGACCGGGTTGCAGTACCCTGGATGCAGGTCAAGTATAAAACCTACTGTCCGCAGGCTCAATTTGAGATGTTCGAATTCAGCGGCCACAACCCTCAGGTGGAAGAACCTGCCAAAGAATTTGCGATTATCAGGGCGTTTTTAGGACGGTAGGGGCGACCCTTGTGGTCGCCCTGGATTCATTACCGTTTTGGGGCGGCCCGTCATCGGGCGACCCCGTAAAACCAAAACAAAAACCCGATATTATTTCGTCTGGAAATAAAGAATCTGAAATGCCGACTGCCAATCGCTGCTGCCTACTGCTGCCCCTACTGCTGCCACTGTTGCTGCTCGCCCAGCGCCCGCAAACGGCTGAAATTCGTTCCCTAAACGGCCAACCTACCCTCTTCCTCAACCAACAGCCCGAATTGCCTTTTATGTATGCCCTTACCCACGTCACTGGCGGTCGTTGGAGTTGGGAAGAATTGCCTGCACACAATCTTCGTCAGATGGGCGAAGCGGGAGTACGTTTGTTCCAGATAGATTTGTGGCTAGAGGATATTTGGAAGGAGAAAGAACCGTCCCTTGATATGGCCTTGGTTAAGCGCCAGATTCGAGGTGTATTGGATGCCTGCCCAGGCGCAGCAGTAATGGTTCGCTTGCATGTCAACGCTCCGCTTTGGTGGAACCGCAGCCATCTGGAGGAATGTGTTCAATACGCCGACGGCCCTTTGCAGGATCTGCCGAGTGGGCTTCCGTTCAATCACGAAGACGGCGATATTCTGCGGGCGAACAGGGCAAGTTTGGCTTCCGAACTTTGGCGCGAG
>JACMMM010000481.1 GCA_014379065.1 Saprospiraceae bacterium | reverse complement strand
TTGGATAAACTGGTAGGTCTCCAAAAAATCGGCCTCGGTTTCACCTGGAAAACCGACGATTACATCGCAACCGATACAGGCATGGGGCATCAATTTTTTGATGGTCGCTACCCGCTCGGCGTACAAATCGCGGCGATAGCGGCGGCGCATTTCGCGGAGCTGTTTGTCGTTGCCAGACTGGAGCGGGATGTGAAAGTGCGGCATAAAGCGTTGACTTTCTGACACAAACTCGATAATCTCGTCGGACAGCAAGTTTGGCTCAATACTGCTGATGCGGAAGCGGCTGACTTCTTCCACTTTGTCCAGCGCCGTCACCAAGTCTGCAAACAGGGCCTCTTTTCTGGGGCGCTCGCCTTCTATCACAGCGGTGCCATTTCCAAAATCTCCCAAATTCACGCCGGTCAGTACGATTTCCTTCGTGCCCATTTGGCCAATTTGGCGGGCATTTGCCACGGCACTTTCAAGCGTGTCGGAGCGGCTCGCGCCACGCGCTTGGGGGATGGTGCAAAACGAACATTTGTAATCGCAGCCATCCTGCACTTTCAAAAAGGAGCGGGTTCGGTCGCCAAAGGAAAACGAGGCAGTGAAGGTGTTTACATCGCGCACTTCACCGGCCCGTACCATGCCTTTGCTTTGAGATTTACTCAGGTCATCCACATAATCGAGGATGCGGAATTTCTCGCCCGCGCCAAGCACCAGATCCACGCCGGGGATGTCGGCAATTTCATGGGGCTTGAGTTGGGCGTAGCAGCCCGTTACCACCACAAAAGCTCCCGGTTGACGGCGCATGGCCTGGCGTACGATCTTGCGGCATTCGCGGTCGGCTTGTTCGGTCACACTGCAAGTATTGAGCACATAGATGTCGGCTTCTTCCTCGAATTTGACAGGCAAATAGCCGCTCGATTCAAAGAGCCGCGCCAGTGCGGAGGTCTCCGAATAGTTGAGTTTGCAGCCAAGGGTATGAAAAGCGACGGTGCGCGGTGTTGCCATTGCGAAATAAATTCGCAGCAAAGGTAAAAGAAAGTGGGGCTCGATCTAAAGTCAATCCTCCACTGTAATTCTATTGGTCACCTTAGCCGCGTAGCGGCCTAACGTCGGTAGAGATTATCAAAGAGCAACTGATAAGGTGCAGAGCACCGGAACATTTGGCGAAAAGTTCCGGTGCTCTGCACCTCCGAATCGATGCTTGAATGTGATTACTACCGACGTTAGGCCGCTATGCGGCTAAGTGTCAAAGTGCTAAAAAAGTGGAGGCTCGACTTGAAGTAGAGCCTCCACTAGCGCCTTCATACTCGCTCCAGTTTCCCCATTCGCCCATCAGCATCAAAGAAATAAACGCCCGGCGCGAGGCGACTCAAATCCAGGTTAAAGCTGTTGCCCTGAAGATCGGTTTGGCGCAACACTTCCTGGCCGGTGAGGTTGAACAAACGGAATGTACGCACGCCCTCCACACCACTGGGAAGGGTGAACATCGTGTTGCCGTTGGTTGGATTTGGGGATACAAATATTTGCTTTGCACCCCATTGACTTTCAGGGTCTTGTGTACCTACCGTAATGGGGTGTTCCGTGTAAAAAGCGATGAGCACCATCATTTCGTCATCAGAAGTGGGGCCAAAGTGGACAGGCACTGGGCCGTCGTTGATCCATTGGGCCTCGTGGATGATGCCGTTGCCCCATTTAACGGGTAACAGGGGCTCCCAATATCGGATCGGAATGTGGCGATAGTCATACCAAGGCGTTGGGCAACCGGGGACTCCCGTGGCACAGGAAGCATCGTAAATGAGTTCTCCTTTTTGACCATTTGCCAAGCGGTTCCAGACTTTGTAGCCCGTGCCGTATTTGTGCGTGTGGCCCATCAGCCCCCAAAAATATAGGCTATCAGCGCCAAACTGATACTCAGGTGCGCTGTAGCTGACCAAATCTCCTGTATTTGCGATGGGGATGTTTTCATTGATCAATAGCGCAGCAAACATTTCCTGCTGCGCCGTGCCCGGTGCTTGTGTGTAAACATTGACGTATGCCTCGCACTGGTAGGGTTTCGAGAGCGAATAATTGATATAATGGGAATTAAGGTCGAGGACAATATTGCTATTCCACTTGAATGCGGTCGTGGCCGGTAGCCTCAGGTCGGTAGCGCCCTGCACGGCAGCGACCAGGTTGATTTGGCTGTGGTTGGCATCCACACGAAGGCCTGCCGGGATGGAAGCTGCACCTGTTCCTGTAAAATTGTAAAGCAAAAAGTGGTGGGAGAAAGGGGAGATTTTAAAATCTATGCCGTTCACTTCCAGATTAGAAGCCAGTTTCGTCTCCCATTTTTGGTAATATTCTACTTCTGTGTCGGGCGCAAGAAAGAAGGGGCCCATTTTGAGTTGGAATCCTTCGCTGGGTGCGGGTGCCGGGGGTGGGCCGTCTGGGAATGATTTTTCACCTCCTACATTGTAAAAGGTTTCTACCAGTGTTTTGTCGAACAAAACACCCGTGGTTTTTGCCCCATAGAGAATCCATTGGCGGATGATTTCTTTTTCTGAATCTGTTACCGGAAGACCGGGGTAGGTGGGCATGGAGTTGCCCTCTTGCGCGTTTAAGTGCTCGATGGTAGGTTCAAGCCCTAAGTTGATTTTTTTGAAAAGAAAACTTTTGTCAGCCCGACCCGGATACACACGCTTGTAGCCTTTGCTGAGGGCGTTGGCGTTGCTAGGGTTGATGTTTACGAGCTTGGAGGCTACATTTTGGGCGCGGAGGAGTTCGGTCGCGCCCGTGCCTTCGAGGTCAAGATTGGCTTCGGGTGAGGCGTGGTCATGGCAGGAGACGCATTTGTTTTGGAAGATTTGATAGACTTCCTGAACGGAAGGGAGGGAGGTTTGGGCGGAGAGTTGGAGCGCGATGGCGCAGAGGAGGAAGGTGAAGAGTTTTTGCATATTGCTGGATGTTAGACTATGGACGATGGATGCTGGACATTGAATGCGCTTGGGGTGGCAAAAATCTGTGTTGTTTTCGGGCCGCACCCCCTGCCCTTAAAGGGGAGTCTATCCGAAAAAGGCAAAATTGTTTTGTTTTTGAAACAAATTATGCACACTTCAGATAGACTCCCCTTTAGGGGCAGGGGGTGGACAAAGATTACTCGGAATCGCTTGTCTGTGTTAATAAATGTATTTGGTTTTGTCGAATTTACGAGAAAATTAACGGTGTGAAAGTTCTATTTGCCCCAATTCACTATGGGCAGCCAGCGCTTTTCGGAGCGATTAATTAGTCCGATTTGGATACCCTTCAGGTCTTTTGTCGAATTGATTATACCGATTTGAAAACCACGAACTCGGCGTGCTTTATTGATGAATCCCGCTACTTGTATGCCCTTTACGTCGTGGGCAGTATTTATAAACCCGGCTGCTTGGACGCCCTCAATGTTGTGAGCCGTATTGATAAATCCTGCCGCTTGAACACCTTCCATTTCACTAGCCTTGTTGGCAAACCCGGCTAGTTGAACGCCTTTGGGCGGGTTTGCGGTAGAATCGGTGCTGTTGTTTTTGCGGATAACGTTTACCAATCCAGATACCTGAACAGAAAAACGCGGGCTATAATGGGCGACATTAACCAGCCCAGCCAGCTGCACGCCATTCAAAGTATCTGCGGTTTTGTTGTACAAACCAGCGGCCTGGACGCCATTGCAATTGCCGCGATTTAGGTTGAACAAACCGGCAGCCTGAAAACCACTGACTCGTTTTTGAGTAAAATTCCCCAAACCAGCGGCTTCCACATATCGAACTCCTGCGGATTGCCCCGCCAGAATATTGATCGAAAAATCGTTTTCTACTTTCTTGCTCAGCACGTGATTGGTGCCCAGCATCGGCAAAAAAGAAATCTGAAACCTGCGGTGCATGGTATCGGGGACGTTCAAATCGAGCCATTTGTCCAAACTGGTGGAGAAAAAATAGTCCAGTTCGGTGGCGGCCTCTCGGATCGCTTTTCGGATAGATTCTTTCGACGTAGTAGAATCAGGCGGGGGAATTGGAACGGGCGCAAGTTCCAGATTTCGGTATCGCGGCGACATGGATGCCACTTGCAGGATCGTATCCCGGTAACCGAGCCTGACCACGACTAATTCGGTCTTTTTCTTTACCTTCAATTGGTAATAACCGCTTGAATCTGTGGTAGTTGCGCGCAAGGTTTTGCGGTCGTACACGGTGACATTGGCGAGCCGTTCTCCAGATTTTGTGGCTCGGATTACACCGCTCACCTCCGTTTTTGGTGGTTTTTGCCGCTTTAAAATCAAATACTTTCCGTTGCTCTTGAACACGTATTCTTCCCCCAGCATCTCGCGCAGGATTTCCTGCACGGTCCAGTCATTGGCCGTGAGCGTGACCCTATGCCCAGCGTTCAGAATTTGGGTATTGTACGACCATTCGAAGTCGGCCAATTTGGCAACCTTGTCCAGCGCTTGTTTGATGGGCGTGTTCTGGAAAGAGATGCTCAGACGCCGGGTAAGCACCTCCGCGCCGAACAGGGGCGCCGATGAAACAAGCAGATATAAGAGGCTTAGGAGTATTCCCTTTTTCACTTTCAGATTGTTTTTAAACCTAGTTGTCACAGCTAGGGCCGTCCAGAAAATATTGCCCGTTTAAGTGCTTGATTTCAAGGGAAAAAGTTTCTGCAATGATCACGATGATGCGCTCAATGGGTTGGTTGTTGAAAGGGGCAGACAAATGGCAATTTTCCAGCTCCTTGTTTGTCAGGTTAATTTTTACGTTGTACGCCTTTTCCAACATTGGAATGACTTCAGAAAGCGGCGTGTCCTCGAATTTAAACTGGTGATTGGCCCAAGCGCTTTCGTTGCCGGAGGGCTTTGTCTGAGTTTTTATGAACTGGCCACTTTGGCAATCAATACGGGCCTGTTCTCCGGCAGTCAAAAATTCACTTTGGCCGCCGCTTTGTACCCTAACTTTCCCTTCTACCACGCTGACAATCACCCAATTGGGGTCACTGCGGTTGTCTATATTGAATTTTGTACCCACCACGGTGACTTGCACTTGCTGGACTTCGATCACGAAGGGTTTGGAAGCATTGTGTGCGACTTCAAAATAGGCTTCCCCCTTCATTTTTACTTGGCGGGACTTTTTCGTGAACGTCGCAGAAAGGCTTGAATATTGGTTGATGGACACCACAGAACCATCACTCAGGGTATCACGCAGGGGGTTTTCAGCAGCCGCGAGTTGCACTGTTGGGGTGTCGGCGTTTTGTTGAAAAAACCAAAATGCACCGACCAACAGCAGGATAACTGCGGCGGCGGCATACCTCCAAAAGGCCATGGGCACCACTTTGGCTTTGACGGGCTTATGTTGGATTTTGGCTTTCGTCCGTAGCAATGCATCTTCCACGTCGAGCGGTTTTGATAGCGCTCGTTTGCCCAAATCAGATTTTTGCCAAAGTCGTTGCATCTGGTCGAAATATTGGCGGTTGTCAGGGGATTCGACCAGCCATTTTTCTAACAAGGCTTGCTCCTCGGCTGCCATTTCACCCGTCAAGTGCTTGGCAATGAGTTCGTCTATATCGGAAGTGTATTCCATGGGTAGATGAAAGTCAAAAATGGATAAACTTGATCAGGGCTAAAAGCATCGTTAAGTAATCGGCCAATTCCAGCCGCAAAATGCGCAGGGCCTTGCCCATGTGCGTTTCGACGGTTTTAATGGAAATGCCCAGTTGATCTGCTATTTCCCGGTATTTCAAGGCTTCGAATCGGCTCAGTTCAAACACGTGTCGGCACTGGGCCGGCAGCGCATCCAGCACTTTTCGGAAACGCTGCTGGAGTTCGGGGTCATCTTGCGGTGATTCGTGTTCCTGTGCCATCTGCCGCGCATGGTGTTGGGTGTACCGCTCGTGGGTTCGTTGCGCTCGCAAACGGTTGAGGGCTTGGTTGTGTACCATTCGGTAGAGGTAAGCCTTGACCGAATTTTGGAATTCCAGTGTTTCGCGTTGCCCCCAAAGTTTTACAAAAGCGTCTTGCACAAGTTCCTCCGCTTCATCTTGATCGCCTTCGGTAAATGAAAACGCATAGCGCACGAGCGGTGTGTACCACGCCCGAAACAGCGCGTCGAACGCCTTTTCGTCGCTTAAGCG
>JACMMM010000047.1 GCA_014379065.1 Saprospiraceae bacterium | reverse complement strand
GGAGCGCCCGCGCGGTCGTCGCCGATGAGTACACCGACTTTGCTGGCATTGCCAGTTTCGATCAAAGTCACGTTTTCCCATGCGGCACGGCCCAGCCAAGGCAGGCAGTACAGGGTTTCGTTGGCTACGTCGAGTGCAAATTCCTGACCATCGCCGGTCTCTTCTCCGGTGAAGAAGATGTCGTCCACGAGTCCGTATTGGCCTGCGTTGAAAAGTGATGCCGAGCAAGGGCGGTCGATTCCGTTCGTCGTGTTGGTGCCTTCATTGATCTGAGTGGCGGATGTCACTACCACTCCAGCGCGGTCAATGATTGTGGTATAGGCGAGGCCTGCATCTGTTACCTCTTTGGTAGCTGGGTCAATGTCAAAATAAGAGACGCGACCGCCTTTTAGTGCAGTACCATTGGCCAACTGATAGGTGTAACCAGCAGATTGGCCCAATTCGTGATTCACATAAGCGCGTACAGTGCCGTCAGCCAGTTTACGTGCGCCAATACCGTCCATAATGCCCACTGGCCTGTAGGTTCCAATGGTATCTCCAATTGTAAATAGCGTTGCAGTATTCCAGGGATCAATCCCTTTTAATTGAGCCAATGCCTGTTGTTTTACGCCAAGGTATTCGCTGCGTGAAACCACTATGGCTGTGCTCTTATTAAAGAACTGCGAATTACCGCTAACGTCGCTTACTGGTTCGTTGTTAGCGGTGCTTGGCTCCTGAATAGAGATAAACATGTACCGGTAATCAGGAGTGAAAGTCATGCCCGTTGGCTCAGAACCAATCGGTGTTTGCATGAATATTTCCACTTTAGGATTTGCCTGGGTATGGTCAGGACGAACCACCCAAACGTAGTTGTTTCCACCGTCCTGCAATACCCAAAGGTTGCCGCGGTCATCAAAAGTGAGGTTGTCGTTGCCGCCGCCCCAGTCTTCCGTGACCACTTCATTGTCGACGGTAACCCGGTAGGATGTTCCACCTACAAAGGTCTTAAAGCCGCTCAGGGTATTACCATTATCCTTGAAGGAATAGGTGCGACCAACACCTTTGACGGTAAAATAGATTTCGCCTGTTAATGGATTTATTTCCACGTCCTCAACGCCAGCGAATGTTGTACCATTTGCAAGTGCAAATTGTTTTACACTATTGCGTTCTTGTTTCGTAGTGTTTGGCACTAGGACCCAAGTTCCGGTGGTACCGGTAGGCTCAGCATTTACAATGGGTTGATCCATTTTCAAAACGTACAATTTGCCGCTTGACAAATTTTCAGCATTGTCTGCAACGAACTTATAAACACCGCCATTGCCGGTATCTTCGCCTTGATAAACGGTTTTTCTGTCTTCGGCAACCACCACATTTTCGTGCTCCATCCGGCCCAGCGCCCACAATTTTTCGGGTCCGTTGCCGTAGTCGCGTACTTTTCTGGTGAGCGGGTCAATTTCCACGTTCCAACCAATGTCAATATAACCGTCGTTGTTAAAGTCGCCAAAACCCGGCGCATCTTCTTCACAAGTGATGACGGTGCCCCAGGGAGTAACCGTACCCGAGCAGTTTTGTTGAGTGAAGGCCACTGGACTAAAATCAACACCTCCTGAACTGTCTACTTTCCATAATCCGGATGCGTCTGAAAAACTCAGGTCCAGTATGGAAACGCCACCATTCAGGTTGCCAATTTCATGATTGATAGAAAGGTGGCCTAAACGGCTATTGCTTCCGTTGCCAGGAACATACCCCGTAAAGTCAAAATTGGTCGGGGTATTGCCACTCCCAATTGTATAAGGTACGCCTGCAAAATGAATATATTGGAAAGCGTGCGTAGCGGCGGGAATTTCCATCACCTCGTTTTGCTCTCTTGGAAGCAAGGAGGTGAAACACGCAATGTGGTCATCGTTAGGATCAATGCAACCTAAAGCAGAAGGATTGGTCGCGCCCACTGGATTCACCAAAGAAAGGTCGAAAACCAGATCATCATTATTGGCAGCAACCTGGTGAACTTCAGCTGCAATCACGTTCTCTCCAGTTACCAACGCGGTTTTTGGAATGTCAAAAGTGATATATACCAATTCGCGGTTGCCTTCCAGGTTCGCGCTGGCCAAAGTGCTGTTTGAAACAGCACCTGCAGCCATGTTGATGCGTTTTACTTCTGTGCCATTGACATAAATTACCACTCCATCATCGTGGCGTACCTGCAATTCCAATTGAGCAGGAAGCGCCGCTGCATTCGCGATGGTGATCCGTTTACGGAAGTAAGTAGTGATGTGTTTTGCATTGGCATTCGGGCCGAATGAAACGGTCGTGCCCAAGGAACCGAATCCATAACCCAATGGAGCATTTCCAAAGGCCCAGGTGGTATCGTTATAAATAAGGCTTGTCCAGTTTGCAGCGGGCGCCACACCATTGTCTAGGTAGGACCAGCTTCCTTTTCTTATTACAGGATAAGCCGTGGTTTCGTTTCCGGTGACGGGAGGGTTAACACCACCGCCACCAAGGTATTCGATGAACAGTTTTGCAGCGCCTGCGGGCAATCCATCATAAGATTCTGCCTCGCGAAGGCCGGAGCCTTGCAGCGTAAATGCCATTGCATTACCGGCAGCCCATCCCGGACGGTTTACCAGTGCCTGCACCAATTGCTTAATATCGGTACTTTGCTGGTCTGGTCCATTTTGACCAATTATATTCCAGCTGCTGGCCGGGATGGCCCAATTAACAGAATCCTGATTATAAGACCGTGAGGTGATATTAAATGGGGTGGTTGCGTACGAAAGCGGATTGTCGCTATTCTCAGCCTTGATCCAGACAGCAGCAGGGTCCGTATTCTTGTTCGTGTTGTCTACCTGAAACTGGAGGTATGCTTTTTGAATAATCGCGCCCTGTGGAAGGCTAACACCGGCAAAACGTACTCCTACAACTTGAGGATCACCATTGTTGGCCGCTTCTGTGCCCAATTCAAGGTCAGAGCTGCCTGCGTCCATACTACCGACCACTTTGGTTTGTCCGGAACCAGCGATCCACTCTTCCATATCATCCTCCGCTGCTGCTACCTGGAAGCTTGCTGATGTTACGGGCACGTATTCAATGCTCAGTTTAGCGGCCCCTGCCGGCAATCCGTCATAGGATTCTGCTTCGCGCAGGCCCGATCCCCGAATAAAGAAGGCAATCGCATTTCCAGCATTCCAGTCTGAACGATTCACCATGGCTTGCACCAGGTTTGACAAATCAGGGGTAGTCTGGTCTGCACCGTTTTGTCCGATGGCATTCCAGCTGCCAGCCGGTATGGACCAGTTGACCGAATCCGTTGAAGTCGGACGGGAGCTTATATTAAAAGCAATGGCAGGATCAAACGTGAGGGGATTGGCATCCCATTGCGTTTTGATCCAAACATTACACGGGTCTGTATTTTTGTTGGTATTGTCTACCTGAAATTGAATATAAGCAGATTTTATCAAGGCACCTTTTGGAATGGTGGTGTTGATAAACCGGAGCCCGACCACCTGTGGATCACCATTATTAAGGGCTTCCGTTCCCAATTCAAGGTCGGAACTGCCGGCATCCAGCGAACCAACTACTTTGGTCTGATTTGGCCCTGCAATCCATTCTTCCTGATCGTCATCAGCCGCAGCAATCTGGCTGGTAAAAGTCAGGGCAGGAATATATTCAATAATCAATTTGGGTGCGCCGGCAGGCAAGCCGTCATAGGATTCTGATTCACGCAAACCGGTACCGTTCAGAAAAAATGCCATCGCATTGCCTGCGGTCCACCCGGAAAGGTTCACCAATTGCTGTACTAAAGCAGAAATATCGGCAGACCGCTGATCAGGGCCATTGTCTCCAATGTTCGTCCGGCTTCCATTAGGGATACCCCAGTAAACCGAATCGTTCAACTTAGGGCGGGTGGTAATATTAAAGGCTGTGGTCGCAAAAGTCAGTGGGTTATCACTGTTTTGAGCTTTAATCCAAATGTTGCAAGGGTCTGTATTCTTGTTCGCATTGTCCACCTGGAACTGAAGGTAAGCCTTGGTTATCAAAGCCCCTTTTGGAATAGCAATACCGGTGAAGCGGACCCCTACTACTTGGGGGTCGAAATTATTGGCCGCTTCTGTACCGAGTTCAAGGTCAGAACTGCCGTCATCCATACTGCCAACCACTTTGGTCTGGTTTGGTCCGGCGGTAAACTCTTCCAGGTCGTCGGAAGCAGTATTGACCTGCACTGTAATGGTTTGCTGAGCAATTGCCGATATGGCAAATAAGCTCAGCAGCATTTGTAATAAGATTTTGTTCATATAGACTAGAATGCTGGTGAATTGAAAAAATGATCATTCAGCCAGCAAACCTAGAACAAGCCGATCCCTATGGATGTAAAGAGACTATTAACTTAAGGCTATATAATTGTTTAGAATTGGCTATCAAGAAGTTACTTTGGGTAATGTAAATTATTTGTATGTTCTTAATTAACTATAGATTATTTATGTTTTTTTATAATAAAAATTATGTTTTTTTTGAAATACAATTCATGTAATATTGTTATAAATAAATCATTAATTAATTGTTTGGGCGGATTCAAGTTTCAGGTGCAACAGATTTTAGAGTTCAATCAGCGGCCGCTTGATTGAACTCTAAAATCTGTTGCACCTGAAACTTGAATCCGCTTTTTATTATATTGAACGTAGCCACCGAATCAATGCCTCACGATCACCTTTCGGCTAAGCGGGGGCATATTGGTGCCGTACAAAGTTAGCGTTAGAAGCCCCTCCGGCAGGTTTACAGTACTAAAAGCAAATTCAGTTAACGAAGTGCCGATGGATTGATTTAAAAGCGTTTTGCCGTCTTGGCCTGTGACGGTGTATCTATCAAACCCAGCACTGCTGACCCGCACTTCAATAAGCTGATTGGCAGGATTGGGGTATAATATGGCAGATGGCGCGCTGCTTGCTTGATCTGTTTTCTCGTCGTGCGCACTTGACCTGTTTTCGCCCAAATAACTGGTGGTGGAGAATGAAAAGCGTATGGGGGGTGGAGCAACTAATCCTGGATACAATGGGCAAGGGTAGGGGTAAGGGTCTAAAATCAAATCGCCGAAGTAGGTAGTAGCCGGCGCAAGCCCCGCCAATTGATATCTCACTTGTGGCAGCTGGCCCTCTGCACTAACTTCCATTTTTTGAGGATTTACCAGATTCTCACGCACGTCTTTTTGCGAACTGTAGAAGAGCTGATATCTGCTGGCGTAGGCAGAAGTTGCGGAATTACGGAATTCTTTGGCTGCGTCCCAACGAAGGTTTACGCTATAATAATCAGCAGTTTCTGTAAAGGGTGTTCCAGGATCTGATGGCTCTGGCTGGCGAGTATAGCCATCGCCCCCTGTTGGCCCGTTGAGATCTGGGTCGCCAACCTGGCATGGAGGCCCATCTTTTCCACAGAAAAAGATGCGGCTGAGGTTCAACCCGCTCGCATTTTTCATCTTTTTGAACCTAATTTTGGTCAGGCTCTTATTTAAATTTTTTGTGAGTGTGTACCAGGTTTGAAAGTCCTCCCGAAAACTGACAATGGTAAGGGGTTGCCAAAATGCACAGCAGACATCTTGGTATTCCACCACCAGATCGCCTGTGCCTGAATAGTGGAAAATATGTATAGCATCTAAATCTTTTGGTACTTGAAAGTTTACCGTAAATTGGTTGACACCGTTATAGCTTGCGGGAGTTGGCGGCGGGATGGTGTTATAGTCGTCTATCCAGCAAAACCATCCAAAGTCACAATAGTCATATACCGTTGAAGGGGCAATTTGGGCACATTGATTCGTTACATTATCAGCACTTAAGAGGATTGGGATCTGCTCGCTAAATGCTGGCAATATGTTCGTTGGCGGGCAATTCGTTGGAGCTTGTCCGCAACCTCCTGCCGGCAGACCGATAGCCCCAGCCGCTACATCGAGCACACAACCAGGCTGATTGCCCATGCAGCCGGGTGCGCCGGGCGTTTGATACATGCATAAGGAAAGGTCGCTTGGCAAAAGATACCCGCCATTCACAACGCGCTCTGGGATAACAAAAAATATATACTTCTCTCCATTGGGCAAATCGGGCAGCCCCGTTACGACTGCATAGCGCTGGCCACCTGGATGATGCTCTTCTGCCGTATGGAGGCTGCTTAAGTTGAAGCGATAGCGCGGCAAAATGTTCGGCGCACTGCCACAAGTTTGGCCGTTAATGGCGTCCAATTCGGATTCGCGTGCATAGTATATTTTGTAGCTGTTATGAAAAGTCCCCGGTTGCACTTGCCAATGCAGGCTTACCCCGTTGCAGCAGAATGGCTCGGTATGCAGGTTCTTGATTTCCATGTTGTACACCGGGTCTGGCAGACTTTTGTTCACGATAATGAACAGCGGTGTCTCCGACACGGGTACATCCAATATCTTTTTGCCAACGATCTTGTCGCTTGGCACCAGCTCCCATCTGCCATTTTCGTCTAGGTCTACAATGTGGACAAAGGTGGCTGAAGATAAGGAATTGCTTTGAAGGTAGCTACTAAAGTCGAGGTCTACCTCAAAATGTTTGCATAACGCGGTGGGACTCCATATTACAAAAATATGCTCATTGGCGTTGCCACTACTTTCGTATTTATACAGATTTGCCGACTCGCCTGCAGGCAGCCCCATAATACCTACGCCGATGCCTTCATCTTTGAACCGATGCCCCGAAAGCACATTTTTAAGGGTCATTACATAATACCAAGACCTTTTTGGCGAAAGCCCCGCATGCAGCAGCCCGGAGTGCGAAAACTGCTCGGTGGCGCCGGGCGTAGGGTCGTCGCTCAGGGTAAACTGCATGGCGCGATCTATACCCTTTTCGCCTGTTTCTGCACTTGATTTAGCCGCAGAAATCTCCAGAAAGGAACGGGTGAGCCACTGGGCTTGCACCTTTTGGCGGTCGGCATCCTCACAGTCTGGGTCTGAAGGGATGCTCAAGTCAGGCACATCTACAAAGGAATTGCCAGCGTCGTCGTGGGTGTCGTAACCAAATTCGGAGAGCCAGAAATCCTTGTTTTCCAATTCGGAAGTGGGGTCGTTATTTATCACGCTTGATATAAACGAACCAATTTTTCCTTTTAAGGCGTCGTGTTCTGGGCTGATCCCATTGTTTGGGTCACCATTGCTTAATAAGTCACTTACGACAAAGAGGTTATTATAGACAGCTGCTAGAGGCTGGTTGCCAAGGGTGCTGTAATGGTGTACATTGAGGACATCAAAAGGCAATTTTTTTGTTGCATTGGCTCGATTTGAAACACACCAATTGAACATTTTTTCATAATACAAACCCCTGAAATCGGAGAGCCCCCCAGCCACTACCCTCATTTTGGGCGCAATGTTCTTGATGCCTAGTAAAGGGCTATTTTGACTGGCATGCCCATCATAAGCTGCACTCAGCAATGCCGCGTATTGTTCGGGCTTATAGAACCAGGGGTTGTGTTGGTATTGATTGTCTTGCTCGTCATAGGTTTGAGGGGCACCGCCCCACCAATTTTTGTCTGGCTCGTTGGTGATTTCAATATGGCTAAGCAGCCCAAGGGCATAAGATTCGCCTGTCGTAACGTATGGATCAAAAAAACTGGCCGCAAAGGTTGGGCTTGGGTTGATGGGGCTTCCGAATTTATAAGCGAAGAGCGAAACCCAACGGCTGTATTCCAGAAAATCAGTCGGGTTGGCAGTATTTGGGTAACTAAATGGTGGCGCTTGGCACGCTCCACCAAAATAACAGGGCGAACCATTGCCATTTGGATTCTGACCTTGACCACAGAAGGGTTTTTGCTCCAGGAGATTTACCTGACCTGCTGGGTAATTAATCCAGCCTCGCATTTCAGGGGCGATGTTCATCAAGGCAGGTACGCCGCGTCCTCCGATTGCACTATAATAATCGGCAAAATTGTAATTGCGCACCCCATCGTAGCTGGGTGTCCATTTGAGTTTGTTTCCTGCCGGATCAAAGGCACAACGGTAGTCCGTAGTATTGGAATAGCCAAGGTCCAAGGCCCATTGATGGTAGTCGCGCACCATGCCAAACTGAGATAGTTTGTTCCACACGTTGTCGTGGGCAAGCGTATTGGTGCATACGAGCTGATCCATGGTGGGAGCCGTCCATGATGACTGAGAACGGAGGGCCTGTGGAACGCTTAAAGTGGCGACCAAAATGGTCAAAGCGGTGAGGATCGGTTTTTTAATCATAATAAGGCGCTTAGGTTGAAAAATTAGAAGTTTATGGTACGTTTGTGTTGGCAATCTGATTTGGATTTCAAAAGTATGTTATTAGAACTAATTTCAATCAATTATCCAAACCTTGATAAAAAAATTATTGCTCGGCGCATTTGCCCTCATACTCCCTTGTTTAGCCACTGCACAGGTTTACAATGGCAACGTATGGCTCAAAGACCAAGCTTCAGTGGATACTTTTGTCCAACTGACCGGCGGTGCGCGCGAAATATTTGGCAACCTTTTTATTGGCAATTCAAACCCAAATTTCTCGGACATCCATGACCTCGGGCCCCTCAGCAAGCTGCATGTCGTGTGGGGCAATCTAGCCATCAGCAACAACCCGCTGCTCAGCAACTTGCACGGTTTGGAGCAATTGGACTCTGCGGCTGTTCTAAACCCTTTTTTCTCTATCACGAACAACGACCGGCTCAAAAACCTCGATGGGCTGCAAAACTTGCACTATGTGGCGCAGGATGCCTTCGGCACACTTGAAGTACGCTTCAACGATTCTTTAGAGACTTTAGATGGCTTGGATGCGCTTCATGGGTATTATGACCACATCATGATTGAAGGCAACCCGCGCCTGCGCGACTTGCACGGCCTGCGCGGTATCACAGAGAGCTTCCTACTTTGGATCAAGCAAAACAAAAGTCTGCGCGATCTCAGTGGCCTCGACAGCCTCCGTTCGACATCTGCCCTTTGGATTCAAAACTGCGACTCGCTCGAAAGCCTTCATGGGCTGGAGCAGTTGACCCATATCAAAGATTTTGCCTTGGAGCACAATGCCCAACTGCGCTCTGTGGAAGCGCTCGCCCATGCCCAAACTCTCCCGCTTGGGGTGATTGGCACCGGGAACATCTTGATAATTGACTGCGATGCGCTCGAATATCTCACGGGCATGGGCGGGTTCAAAAAGGCCCTGGTCCTTGATATTCTCGACAACGAAAACTTGCGCTCGGTGGCAGGGCTTTCGGGGATGGAATATGCATCTTCGAGGTTGAACATCAACGACAACCCTCGTTTGAGAGGGGTAGAGTTGCCTTCCCTTTGGCTGGGCAGCGATGTCAACATTCGCCGTAATGCAAGCCTTCAAAATTTGGACGGGCTGATCAATTTAGACAGTATATTGGGAGAGATTTTTATTTCAGATAACGACTCACTCACCAGCTTGGAAGGATTGGCAAACCTCCGCTCCGTTGGTGGCTGCATCGCCATAGATAGTTGTGATGGGTTGACCCGACTTGATGGATTCCATTCACTGTACATAACGGGATGCATTGAAGTCAAGGATAATGATCGTTTGGAAGAGGTAGCGCCCTTTGAAAATCTGATATACTTGCGCTACATCACTGGGTCAGGAAATGGAGGGCCTTCAATAATTTTTGAAAAAGATTCGTCCCTAATTAATCTTCATTTAAAACTCCCAAAGTATAAAACTACCCTTGGCGTTAACTTTCCCAATATAGGAGGGATAGGGATAAATAATTGTCCCAAACTGGAAGAAGTCTTTTTTGATACGTTTGCTGTAAAAGCCCACACCTCGATATTTTTTAACGAGAACATCAACCTTCAAAGAATCAATTTATTTAAGCACTTGGATACTTTGGGGGGGCTTTCGATTTTTGGATGCACCAGGCAAATAGATATTGTAGGACTTTCAGATCAGGGTATGCTCCTCTCGGCGTTTAGCTTGGGCTATAATGATTCAATTACGGCTGTGCCCGTATTGCCACCCAACACAATAAGCCTCTATTATGAAGTTGCAGCGCTAAACAACCCGCTGTTAAGTGACCTGTCAGCCCTTTCTGGACTACAAGCCTTAAAAAAAGGCGACCTGATTGTCCAAAAAAACCCCGCGCTCAGCAACTTGCACGGGCTGGAACAATTACAATACATTGGCGATGAGATCTTTCTTCGAGACAACCTGAACCTTACAGATTGCTCCGCCCTGTGCCCGCTCTTCAAAACCGGCCAGATCCTGGGGGCCAACTATATATCGGGCAATCCCTTCCCATGCGATACCAAGCCGCACATCAAAGGATGGTGCGACACTCTAACCATTGGCAATGTGTCGCCCGATCAAGGCGGACTGGAATTTGCCCTATTCCCCAACCCAACACAGGAGGGATTCACCCTTGTTATACCAGAGGACTGTGGCGAGGGAGATGCAGTACTTTGGGGCAGCAATGGCATAGCAGTGTGGCAACAACAGTTCCTGAAAAACGAGCAAAAAATCCGGGTAGACCTGCTACCTTCCATTCCGTCTGGGGTTTACTGGCTGAGCGTACGGGCTTCCAAAGGGGTAGGGGTGAGAAAAGTACTGCTGCTGCGTTGAGAAAAAGCCGTCTTTATCCGTCGTGACACAACGCGCTTTAATCCACAAATTCTGATTCTGCAATGAATAAAAACGACCAAAAATCGGGCTGGGAGTTGATGAAAGTAATCTTCGCCAGTTCACTCGGCACCCTGATCGAGTGGTACGATTTTTATATTTACGGTGCGCTGGCGCCCATCATTGCTGTGCAGTTTTTTCCATCTGAGAATCCTACAGCGGCTTTTCTGGCGGCTTTGGCCACTTTTGCGGCAGGCTTTGTGGTGCGACCGTTTGGAGCGCTGGTCTTTGGCCGTCTGGGCGACATAGTGGGCCGCAAGTACACGTTCTTGGTCACCTTGTTGCTGATGGGCGTTTCCACTTTTGCCATTGGCTTTGTGCCGACGTACAAGGAAATCGGCTTCGCTGCGCCGTGTATCATTCTCGCTTTGCGTCTTATCCAGGGACTTGCCTTGGGCGGCGAATACGGCGGCGCGGCTACATACGTGGCGGAACACGCTCCTTCCAATCGCCGTGGTTATTACACCTCCTTTATTCAGACGACGGCAACTTTGGGATTGTTCCTCTCTTTGGCCGTTATTCTGACGGCCAAAAAAACCTTGGGTGATACCGTGTTCAACGATTGGGGTTGGCGGGTGCCGTTTTGGGCTTCCATCGTTTTAGTCCTTGTCTCTGTGTACATACGACTGAAAATGGCGGAATCTCCCATGTTCTCGAAAATCAAGCGAGAGGGTAATATTTCCAGAAATCCCTTGAAAGAATCCTTTGCCAAAAAGCCCAACCTGAAACTGGTATTGCTCGCACTTTTTGGCGCGGTCATGGGCCAGGGCGTGGTATGGTACACCGGGCAGTTTTATGCGCAGACTTTTATCGAGCGGACCTGCGGTGTAGAATTTGAGCAAACACGTTATATTATTTGCATCGCGATTATAGCTGCAACACCTTTTTTTATCCTGTTCGGTTGGCTTTCTGACAAAATCGGGCGCAAGTGGATTATGTTGGCAGGAATGCTGTTGGCAGTTCTGACTTACCGGCCGATTTATCAGGGAATGTTTGGCTTAACACACCTTCCATCCCATCTCCATAACAAGTGGTTGTTTGGAGATCGAACACCTCATGAAACTGGTCAAAGATTGGAAAATGGCGATAGTCTTTTTATTGCTGTTACCGCAATTGAATATCAGGGATTAACGGTAAAAACAACTGCGAAGAGAACTGTTTTCAAGGATAAAACGCTCCCCTCCAAAATGGAATCAAGCCGTACAGTTTGGTTAGGCGGATGGACGCTTTTCCCACGTTTTTGGATCATGACGTTCCTCGTTTTCCTCCAAATCCTCTACGTCACGATGGTGTATGGCCCCATTGCGGCGTTCTTGGTAGAGTTGTTTCCGACACGCATCCGCTATACTTCCATGTCGCTGCCTTACCACATTGGCAATGGTATTTTTGGCGGACTTACGCCGTTGATTGCTACACGACTTTTTGACGTTTCTAAAACAGCGGAAAATCCTGCTGGCGACCCATTTGTAGGCTTGTGGTATCCGATAATTATTGCGGCAGTGTGTTTTGTGATTGGGTTCTTTTATTTGCCAAATAAGCGGGATCCGGATGTTTCGGATTGAATTGGAAAGATGGCAAATGCTACAGGCAAGAGATTACACAAATGGTACACTAATATGATAACTTTAAAAAAACCGCGTAGCGGTGACATTTTGGTAACACTAAAACGATACGCCGGCATTATCTGGATGGCCTTGGCCGCCTTTGGCGTGTACCTCATGGTTCACCAGGCCGCCGTAGAATTCGGCAAAAACCCTGCCCTCGATACCCGTATTTTTTGGTACACCATCATCCCCATTTTTACGCCCATCATGTTCGGGCTTGGGCTTTTTGGTTACTACTGTTTCAAAGGTGAATACGACCGAACTTAAAGTTTTACCATAATGGTTTCCACCACCTCTTGGGTCGGGGCGATGAGCTCGATGAGTTCACCTGTTTCTTCATCTATATAACTTGCT
The DNA here is from genome assembly GCA_014379065.1 of Saprospiraceae bacterium. Classification (GTDB taxonomy): domain Bacteria; phylum Bacteroidota; class Bacteroidia; order Chitinophagales; family Saprospiraceae; genus M3007. The sequence goes on along the minus strand of JACMMM010000047.1, from coordinate 446 downwards.
TTTTCTCCCTCAATTTTTTTGAGCGTTTCCTCGTGTAGTTTAATTCTTCCTTTGAGGAAATCAAACTCATCGTGCAACCTGCACCAGGTCGGATCTCTGTCGAATTTGAAAACCGAACGCTGGATGTTAGACACTTGCGCATCAGCATAGTTGAATGACTTCATCCCCGTCTCTTGCGCCACCACGAGCGCTGCTTCGCGGATTTTGTCCATCACCGTTTTGAAATACAACTCGTAGCGTTTCATCTCGACGTACACTTTCAGCAGGTCATATTGGTCGTTCCCAATGACTTCCTGAGCGTCCGTTTCGCCCAATGCGACCAGTTCTTCTTTGCTAATGCCGCGCTCCAGTGAGCCGATTGGCTTTATTAATCCCATATTGCGGATATTTTGTAACTACTTAGCCGCTAATTTTTTTGCCACTAATTACACGAATTTTCACGAATT
>JACMMM010000480.1 GCA_014379065.1 Saprospiraceae bacterium | reverse complement strand
TTCCCAAACTAAGGCATTGTCTCGTGCTTGGGCCTGGTTTTGCACTTGTTCCAGCGCTGCATAATAGGCTTCGGAAGGCACAGAACCGTATGGGAATGCGCGTTGTGCCCAGAGGTAATCAGAAGGTTCGGGGGACTGTTTATCCGCCGGTTTACCCGCCGTAGCTTTAGCGAAGGAGGGTAAATTGGTTGTTTGAGTGTTTTTCTGAAGCGCAAAAACGAGTAGGGTAAGGAGCACTACACTTGTGGCGGCAAGCAGGATTTTATTCATGTGAACAAGTAGCATTAGCATGCACTAAAAGTACGCATCCACGGACTTTTTAAAGTTCTAACCTTTTAGAATGTCGCTTTTAGCAAAAAAAATAAGCGTCGCCCCGAATGTTCAGGACGACGCTCCATTTGCTAATTTACTTGAATCAAATCGTTTTTCAACGTTGTACCATCACACGACGGACAGCGATTGTTCCATCCACGGTTACGCGGATAAAATAAGTTCCTTGCGCCAGATTGCTGAGGTCAAGGCTATGGTTGAGGTCATTCGTTTTGCCAAGACTGTGTGTTTGCATGGTCTGACCAAGGGGATTAAGCACTTCTATGCGCAGCTCGGCGGCATTTGCCAGCGAAAGATTGAGCGAGACAAATCCAGAAGTTGGGTTCGGGAAAATTTTCATTCCGGCAGCCCAATCAGATTCTTTTATGCCAACGCATATTTCCACTTCCACCAAAACATCATCCGTAGCGGTGCAGCCAAAACCATTCGCCACCGTCACCGCATACACGTTCTCAGTGTTTACCGTGATGGTTTGCGTGGTAGCCCCATTTGACCAAGAATATAGCGCACCTGAGTTGCCAGCATCGAGGGCAAGCGTCTGATCGTCACAAATCGTGCTGTCTTGGCCTAGGTTTACGGTTGGGACTGGATTTGCCGTGACCTCCACCGTCACAATGGAATCACAACCAACACTATTGATCAGCGTGAATTGCTGGCTCGCTCCTGCCGTAATTTGAATACCGTTGTACTCAAAAAACTCACCCGGACAAGCATTGCCGATCACCAAATTGGATGAGGTAGGCAATACAGTCACCCGAACTGTATCGGTATCCGAGCAGCCTGTTACAAGGGTCACCTGGACGGAATAAGTACCTGAAGCCTCTACTGAAATATTGACCGAAGTGGCACCCGTTGACCAAATCGTGGCAGCACCCGGATAGCCATTGCTGAGTGTAACAGCTTGGCCTTCGCAAGTGGTGATGTCGTTTCCGAGATCCACATTCGGAGTAGCCGCATTTACCAAAGTCACTGCATCAGAGCCGACACAGCCTTCGGGGCTGGTCACGTTCACGGTGTACGCGCCCGCTAGGTTTGCTGCGATGGTTTGGGTAGTTTCCCCGTTTGACCAGAGGTAGCTCGCGCCAATATTGCCTGCATCAAGGGTCAATGTTTGGCCTGCACAAAGGTTCTTATTCGGGCCGAGCTCAACCGTTGGATTTTGTGCGCTGGTGAGAAATACAAAATCCACGCCTTCGCAGCCAAATTGGTTGGTGACACTCACAGCGTAACCACCACTGTTGTTGACAGAAATGGTCTGGGTCGTGGCGCCATTGCTCCAATTATAAGTTTGGAAAATACCAGCATCCAACGTAACCGTCGCACCCGGGCAAAGGGATTGGTTTTCGCCCAGATTTACTGCAGGAAAATCCGATTGACCGAGGGTAATCGTATCGCGTGCAATACATCCATATTGGTTCACGGCAGCCACTGCGTAGGTGCCAGCGGAATCAATGATGCGGTTCACATCGGTATTGCCATCAGACCAAGTTGCTTGTGTAAAGCCTTGACCACCAAGAGCCAAGAATGCTTCTAATGGGCCGCAAGTAACGAAATCCTGACCCAAATCAGCCTTGCAGTAAGGGTTAACATAATCGAGGTGTTTGTCGGTTGGCAAGCCAAAAACATACAAGCGCGTCGTTTTACCCGTCAGCACGATTTTACCATCCCCATTCGGCGCTGCGATGCCGAAATCATTGTCATTGATGACCGCGAATGTGGAGTCATTCAGAATGGCCAAGCCTTCTGGTTTGTCATGCTGACGCTCCCATCCGAGTTCGAGCAGGTCGGTGAAAAATTCTTTTTGAACTGGTACAATGCCGTTGGCGGCGAGCCCTGTTGGGTTGAGCAATTGCTCCAAAGTTTGTCCGTTAAAATCGTTTCCACTGACCGGTGTCGCGCCTGCAATGCTGAATTTGTAAATGTTCTTGGAATTCCAGCCGTTGCGTTCGGCATGTTCGACGGTCAGGAACTCTTCGTTGTTGATCGCAATGAGGTCGCCCAATTTCCAGTCGCGACTGCGGATTTGCCCCAAATCTGGCTCATGTACATATACAAACGTACGCATCGAGCCAGTGGACGGATCAAGTTCTACGAGACGGTGGATGCGTGAGCTATTGCCAGTTGCAGTGTTCGGGTTGTCTGTCGGGCTTTGGATGATGGCGAAAATCTTCCCGTTGGGCGTATAGGTAATGCCTTCAAGACCGCGATTGGCGCGGCGTTTTCCAAGCAGGGAATCCAAAGGCAAGTCTTCTAACTCGTGTGGAAATGGGGTGTAGCGATTGAGCACTTTGAAGTTTTGGTCGAGTTTCCAGATGCTGACACCATATTCGTCGCAAATCCAGAAATTACCCTCATTGTCTTGCGTAATGCCCTCAGAGTCAAGCCCCCAAGGGTCGTTCGGTACTATGGTCGCGAGGGTATCAGACCACGCTACTTCGCCTGTATTTCCTTGGCCCACTGGCAAAGGCAACCCAGAAGCTCCCGTTCCATCGGGGCGTTTTACAAAGTCAAAATCTTCCACAGTGAGTGCGCCATTCTCGGGGCGAACTTGCCACACTTTCGGCGCATAATCGGGGAATGGAAATACCAAGGTCGTTTGACCGCCCGACAAGGGGCTGTTGATAGCATCAGCATTCGGACCGCGGTCGCCAATGAAACGGAAGGAACCGTCGCGGTACATTAGGCCGGAAATGCCGCCTTCACGGATCGTGTCACCATATACCCCAATCGCGGGATTGTTGTCGAAAGCGTATTTCGTGACCTCGTACTCGCCTGTTTTGGTGCGGTCAATGTTGATTTCAAAGATGGAAATAGTGCCACTGATTTCGTTTGACACGACCAGCAAATCGCGTTGATTCGGGCTTTCCGCCTTGGGAATGAACAACACCCCTTCTGGGCCAAGGTCGCCAGCGGCAACAGTACCCGGAGCACGAGTATTGATCCATTGCACATATTCCGGCGCAGCGGGGTTGGTCACATCGTACACCATCACGCCACCGATACGCTCGAGTACAGTGAATGCGTAATTGCGTCCATCAATCGCGCCCAAGACGATGCCTTCAGGCTCGGGGCCTTTGTCGTCCGAGCGGTTTTTGCGGGTATTGTTGGAGTTGCTGGCGTTGAAGAGGGGGCCAAAAGTGGGATCGGCAGCCGTAATACGCTCAAAATCATCACCACTATCCCATAACAATGTACCCGTCGCGGCATTCCAAATGGAGAACGAACGCCCCCCGAAGCTGTGTATTTCGTCGTAATCGCCGTCGCCATCGGTGTCGCCATTGGCGGTAGTTACATTGAGGCGGCCAAGCAATTCGGCGCGTTTTAAGTAGGTAGCGTCGGGGAACGCAGCCGAATCGAGCACATAAGAAGCATCGCTCAATCGCACGATTTCGGTATAGGCATTCCATTCACGCACATCGCCTTCATTGGCAGTAATCAGATACTCCGTGCCACCCACATTCCAATGCGCAATGGCATCGGGCTGATACATGCCTTTCACCTTCCAGTTGTTAAAGAAAATGCCTGGTGCCTGGTCAGAAGCGTCTAGCGCAACGTTTTGCGTGGCATAGTCTTTCAGACCCAGTGGGACAATGCTAGTCACGGTATTGTTTTGCAAATCCAGCACCGCCACAGCGTTTGCTTCCTGCAAGGTTACCCAAGCCGTGTTGCCGTCGTCGCTGATAGTGATGTATTCTGGCTCAAGGTTTTGCGCCACGGTGGTGTTTGGCCCAAAAATGCGCACCCCCGCAGCAGTCAAGGCTGCACTATCCGTATTGAATTGTGTGAAGCCAATTTCAGACACATTGGCTTGGGTAAGATTGGATGCGCCAGGCGTCATGTCAATCACACTGACCGAACCTTCCGGGTCTACAGAATAATCCGTGGCTGGTTCAGCTTCATTGGCCACGAGCAATTTTGTGCCGTCGTTGGTAAACACCACATGGTCAGGCAGTGCACCAACGGTCACCTCACTCAAAAAAGCACCGCTCATATCTAAGAACACCACTTTCCCCGGGTCAGTCGTAGGCACAGCGTCCACTGCAACAGCAGCCACGCCATTAGCAAAATCCACCGAATTGATGCCACCACCGTAGGGCGTGATATCAATAGAAGCAATTTTTGCAGGAACAACAGGATTTTTCAGATCAACAATCTCCAGCTTGTTTTGGGAGATGTTGGTCGTGAACAGACGCTTGCTGATGGGATCATACACCGAAATTTCAGCTGTAGCGCTTGCCGTCGGATCCATATCAAAGCTGCTCAAGTGACGCAAATGGATGGGCGCATTGGCCTTTGCTTGTGGCGCAGGCGTATCATTATCGCTGATGAGCACCACGAATTCAGTCACAGCGCCAGCTTGGGCAGTCGTGAAATCAAACAGTTGAAGGATGATATATCGGCTATCCCGTTGGTCGCTGTTGTCAATAATATTGACTTTCAAATCGAAAGGCGTAAGCGTGCCGGCTGGAAAAGCAACAAAGGTGTCCAGCAACACAAAGTCTTCATTTTCAACGGCGGTAGAGTATTGTACCACGCGGACTTTAGCTTTGGCGAGTGCCACATTGAGGCCGTCCACTTTCACTGGTATATTGATGGTTCCGACGTTTTCATCCACGCGAACGCGAGCCGTAACGAAACTAATCAGTGGGAGAGAGAAAGTAAAATTGAATTGGTAAGGTGCAGCAATGACGTTACCCGCGAGATCCTGCACGCCATCCACTATGAGCGTATAGGGTACGCCCAACGTGAAAGGCGTGGCGAACGTGAGGGTTACGGTGTCGTTCGTGGTGTTGCGCACAGCACTGGCAAGGTCGGGAACGCCGGTATAATTGGCCGTGTTTTCAGCACTGGCATCTACCGGTTCGCTAAATACAATTTGCAAACTGTTGGAGCCAGTCACAGCCGCGCTTATTACCGTCGGCGGTACGATGTCGCCCTGTGCCGAAACAAGTTGGATGTCATCCCAAGCGGCGTAGTCAGAGCCACCATTTTGGCGGGCAGCCAAACGAAGCCGGACGAATTGCGTACCTGCCGGGGCGTTCACTGTTACAGTTTCCCAGGCGAGCGCGTTTTTATTGAGCGGCGTGTAGTTAGTCCAATCTGTGCCGTTGTCGTAGGCAATGTAGTAACCGATGCTATCATCCGTGTCGTAAGCATTGGTAAAGAACTTGAACGTGAACGTATTGGCGGAGAAAGCGGAAACGTCCACTGGGCCAAAATCGAGCGTGTGTTCAAAGGCTCCGCCCCCCGAAGGGTTTTCCAAATCGCGCATGAACCATTGGCGACTGCCCGTGGCGGGTGAGATTTGGAAGGTAGAAGTGGTGTCGCTCCACACATCCTCTGCTGGGATGTTGTTGTACTTTGTAGGGGTAGCTGTGAAAGCAAAATTATCAAACCCAGTACCTTCAAATCCTTGAAAAAGGACTTGTTGTGCATCTGCATTTGACAGAAAGACTATGAAAAGAGAGAGAGAAATAAGTAAGAATGACTTCATGCCGTTGAATTTATTATGAAAAGGCGAAAGTAGAAGGCCCTCTCTCAGGGTGTGTAAAGCCAAGGATAACGAATGGTTAAGAAATAGTAAAGTAAGTCCCATCCCAACGCCAACGACGCCAATCTTCCTCCGTATCCACATCCAAAAGCATGGGTAAGAGTGCGCATGATTTTCCAGTAACGCGGATTTTCTCCAATGTTTTTTCCCGCACCGTCTCTGTGCTCCATTGGATGCCCTGAAAAACGGAAGGCTCCAACGCCTTCATCCCGATGAGGTAATATCCCCCGTCGGACGCAGGCCCCACTACAAAATCTGTTGAATCCAGTAGGTCGAAGGCTTGTTGCAGCAGCTCCCCCGTCAAATCAGGGCAGTCGCTGCCAATGATGGCGACCTTCTCTGCCCCGGCTCCAAAAGCCATTTTAAATGCTTCGTCCATGCGTTCGCCGAGATCTCCTGTGTGCTGGATTTTTTTTTGAAAATCGGAGCGCAGCCACTCGTCGTTTTCCGTTATGAAATCGCTGTAAAATAGCCAACGTTCGGCCTTGCAAGCAAGGGCAGTGGCGCGGGTTTTTTTTAAAAGAATATGGTAAATGCGCAGGGCCTCTTCATCGCCAAGTGTGCGCGCCAGACGGGTTTTTACTTTGCCCAATTGTGGGTTTCGGATAAAAACGAGGAGGATGTTTTTCATCCTGAAAAACGGATGCTGGACTTTTTAGCGATGATTTGGCCGCTTGTTGTCCAATGTCTAATGTCCAAAGTCATTTTTTCCGATTGATGGGCAATTTCACCGTAAACGTGGTGCCTTTTCCGATCTCCGATTTTTTGACAAAAATGCGACCTCGGTGATATTCCACCATAATACGCCGTGCGAGCGAAAGACCGAGCCCCCAACCCCGCGTTTTGGTGGAGTATCCGGGTTTAAACACCATGCTGTGCTTACTCGAAGGGATTCCTTTGCCTGTATCGCTGACATCAATGCAAGCCCATTTGCTTTCTTTATAAACGTGGGCTGTGATTTTTCCCTCCCCGCTTTCCGTCGCATCAATGGCGTTTCGGAGCAGGTTTTCGATGACCCAGTCAAAAAGTGGTGGATTCAGGAATACCATGAGATCTTCTTGTTCCTCAGGTTTTGGAAAATCAAAGATCATCTTGCGGGGTGCCCGGCGCTGCATGTACACGCGGCAAATTTCCAGTTGTTCGTACAAGTTTACGGGGGTAAGTTCCGGTGTTGCGCCGATTTTAGAAAAACGGTCGGCCACAAGTTCGAGGCGGGTCACGTCATTGCGCAGTTCGACCAGCATTTCCTGATTGTCGGGGCGGTCTTCGTTCACGGCTTTCAGGGTTTCGATCCAGCCCAGTATCGCGGTGATGGGGGTGCCCAGTTGATGGGCTGTTTCCTTCGCCATGCCGAGCCACACTTTGTTTTGTTCCACGCGCCTCGAAGCACTAAAACCCGCATACCCAAAGGCGATAAAAACCCCGATGAGGAACAGTTGTATATACGGATACCACTCTAAGAGCTTCAACAAGCGTGATTTTCCGTACATTACTATCTGTAGGTCGTCGCCCACGGGTACATGAATAGTATCTGCATTTTCCGCCAACATTCCTTGGTACACACGCTGCAAAGCCTCGGTTGAGATACTGTCGTTTTCGTCCTCTCCCACATTGGTATAGCCATCAATGCCGCCACGTTCGTTGAGCAGGAGGATGGGTACGGTGGTATTGCTCTGTACCACTTTGAGTTGAAAACTAATGTCGCAGTAAAAGGATTGGTAAGGGTCGCCGCCGGAACTGGCCAGCGTTCGTTGAGCCTCAAGGTATTGCTCAACCTGCTGTTTTTCACGTTCGGCAAGTTGGTTGCCCAGATAGCGGGTATAGACTAGCGAAAGGAAGACGATGAGTGCCCCCCCAGCTGCTAAATACCATTTCCAGTATGATTTGCGTGAATAAATATCCATTTTACCGCGAAAAGGTAGAGCGATTTTGAATTTCCTAGGGCAAAAACGCAATAAAGGATAATTTAGCATTCACCCGAAAAACACAGCCCGACAGGTTTTTGGGGCCTGTCGGGCTGCGGGTTTTAGCAATAGTCTCAGCTTCTAAGTGAAACTATGCTTCTATTTCAAAGTAAAGTTGAACGTAATGGTACCACACTGCTGGTCGGCACTCGAAGATGCGAAGCGGTAACCACGCGCAGCTTGCAACGCTTTACTTTTTAGCTCGCTGTCGCTCGTTGTGGAGCCACGTTGGGTATAATCTGCACTAACGACATTTCCACTGCTGTTTACGCAGACTTCGATGACGACCTTGCCACTTTTTTGTGAGGTGTCGTTGATGCGGCCACGGCTCACTACTGCGCGGCCACCCAAGCCTCCACCGATAGAAGCTCCAGTACCCGTGCCAGACCCACCGCCGGTGCCGCCGCCATCACCATTGCTTTTGCCAAACGGGTTGTCGCCTGTTCCGCCATTGATGCCGCCGTTGCCGGGTTTGCCTCCGCCGCCAGCACCTTGTCCGTTACTACCCGGTTTGCCAAATGCGCTACCAGCGTTGTTTTTTACCCGGTCACGCTTGGCTTGTTCATCGCGTTTGGCTTGTTCGGCGGCTTGCTGTTTACGATTTGCTTCGTCTTGACGGGCGCGTTCTTGGCGATCTGCATCCTCCTGTCTTTTTCGGTCTTGTTCTTTTTGTTGCTTGATAGCTGCCACATCCGGATCGTCCGAAGTAGAGGTGGGAGGAGGAGGTGTAGCTTGCGTTTTTGTGGGCTTGGGCGCAGGCTCGGGTGTTGTCTCTGTGGTTTTGGTAGGCGTGGGAGCAGGTTCCTCACCCAATGGCGTGTAGTCATCATTCATGCCCTTATCGGGTTCGCCCGCAGCGGCATTGTCTCCGCCGCCGCCGCCAAAGTCAAGCGCGATGACCGATGGCTCTGGAGAGAGTTCGGGTGCAGGGAGCATGTAAAAAAAGAGCATGGCCAGCAAGGCTGCGTGAAACAACGCGCTGCCAAGGGCTGCTCTAGTGCGGTTTTCTTCCTGATTTACAACGGCTTTCATGTTTAAATATATTTTTTGAGAAGGGATGAATTCTCATGCCAAAATGCACAAACCGTTCCACCTAAACGCCGGCTGAATGAATTTAGTTTTTCCCGGTTTTCCGATTACTTACTTCTTATTGATATCCATTTGTGGGTCAGTAGCCAAAATCGTCTTCAAATGCAGGCGATTGGCTACCTCAAGTATGATGACCATGTTCTCGACCGATGCTGCCTTGTCGGCTGCAACGGTGATGGTGGTGTTTTTCAGATCCAATTTGCTGGCTCTGATTTTTGATCTCAAGGCACTTTCTAAATTGGTGACCGCAACGGGTGTGCGGTCAATAAAAAATTTGCCCTCTGCATTGACCGATACGGCCAAGTCTGGGGAAGCCATGCTCTTTGAGCTGCTGGAGGGCAGTTGTAGGTTAAGGGCATTGGGGGTGACGAAGTTGGAGGTAAGCATGAAAAACATCAGCAGCAGGAAGATCACGTCGATCATGGCTGCGAGGCTAAATTCCGGCTTTACTCGTATGCGGCGTTTGAGTCCCATATTTTTATGAAGTGATTGGCGATGAAGTGATAAAGTGAGTTCGTTATGGAGTGATAGGATGGTGAAATGACAGCGTGAGCGCAAATCACTTCATCACCCTATCACTTCATTACTTCATGCTAACGGGTGGGTTCTTGCAGCAAGTCCATGAACTGGGCTGCGGTGTTCTCCATTTTGAAAATAACCTTGTCAAGGTTGGTGACAAGTAGATTAAAACCTGCCATTGCAATGATAGAGACCGTTAAGCCTGCAGCAGTCGCTGTGAGGGCGTGGTAGATACCATTGGAAAGCACTTTAGGTGTCACCACCTGTGCATTGGCCATGTCCTGGAACGAAATGATCAGACCAACAACGGTACCCAAAAGGCCAATCATCGGGGCGATACCAGAAATCGAAGCAAGCGTAGACAGGTTTTTTTCGAGTTTGAGCAGCTCCAGGTTGCCTACGTTCTCGATGGATTTATTGATATCGTCCAAAGGCTTGCCGATGCGATCAAGGCCCTTTTCCACCATGCGCGCCATGGGTGCGTCCACGCTTTGGCAGAGCGCTTTAGCAGCTTGGAGGTTGCCGCTCTCAACGCTCGCGCGGATAGAATTCATAAAATTGTGATCAACCTGCCCGGCTCGGGTAAGGGTGAAGTACCGTTCGATAATGATGTAAACGGCTACGATTGAAAGGATAAAAAGGATGATCATCACCACCAGACCTGAAGTGCTGCTGGTCAGGATGATGTCCAAGATGCTTTGCGTTTCTTCGGGTTTGGCGGTTGAGGGCAAGGTGCCAGTGGCTTGAAGAAAGAAGAAGGCGCTCAGAAAGGCATTGAGTGTCATAAAGATAAGAGGTGCTGTTTGTGTGGAAACCGATTGTTTTGGAATTTGGCTGGGAACGCCAAAAGTAGAGCGTTTTGTATCTGTTCAAACAATTTCCTTAACATTTTTGCCTCAGAGCTACTTTTTTGCAACGCCAGCGACATTCTTTCAAATATCCAATGTCCAATATGGAATGTCCAATGTCCAAATTTACACGTCGTGGTGTGTGCTGCGATACTTGGAAATTGGACATTCCTTGTTGGATATTGGATATTTTTCTAACTCACAACCCTGTTTTCGACGCGTATCTATGATGTATTGTATTTTCCAGCCATCGGTGGTTTTTACCAACTGAAAGGAATTGGTGCCACAATGCGAGCGTTTCCCATTGATATAAAAGGAATAAGGCGTCCACACACTGGCGAGCGATTTTTCGGCATGAATGGCCTCGAACTTGATGCGTTCTTCGTACTGATCGGTGCCGGGCGCACCGACCGTTGCCAGAAAATCTGCAAATTCTTCGGTGTAAATCTGCATTTTCCCTTCCTTGTCGGCCATGTAGGTTTGGAGCACCATGGCGGTGGTGCAACTGCTTTTTAAAAGAGCCGTATCGCCTTTTTCCATGCCTTCAAAAAAGCGGTTTATGGTAGTTTTTATGGCTTTTTCGGCGTCGTCAGGTTTTTGCTTTTGGGCAGACAGCTTCGGGCAAAAAAGCAAAAGGGCGAAGCAGAAAAGTACGAGATGAATGTTTTTCATATTTAGAAGATACCGTTAGATGTCCAAAAGTCGAATGCCATACACGCTTGCTTTGTCAAAATAGCCCGAACGTCTTTTTGAACCGCTAATTAACCGCTTTGACGCCGTGAGGTTTTCAAAAACAAAGCAAATGGTCTGAACTGGCTACCTTTGCCCACATTATGAAATCTTCTTTTGAACAACTTATCCAATCTGGCACGCCCGTTCTGATTGACTTTTGGGCCACTTGGTGTGGCCCTTGCCGGGCCATGGCGCCTGTGCTCGATGAATTGAAATCTGAACTTGGCGACCGTGTGCGCATCATCAAAATTGACGTGGATAAAAACACTGATCTTGCAGTACAAATGAAAGTGATGGGGGTGCCAACCTTCATGATCTATAAAAACGGCGAACGCCTCTGGCACGATGCGGGCACCTTCACCAAAACAGCCCTGAAAAAAAAGATTGAAGATGTTGAAAATCTATAGGAATTACTGCGGGGTCAGACCCACGCAGGGCGGTTTGCCGCTTGCTGTGGGCCTTTCACTTGTCATCGCCATCGCTTGTGGGAATGTCGAAACGCCTTCCTCCAATGCTTCAATGTCAATTTCGCCAGCCCGACTTGCAACAGATTCTTTGCCACCGCCCGTGCTGGTAAGCAAGGAATATTTGCTGGGCAAATTCGACCCTTCAAAGCACACGGATTTCGTGTCAGTTGGCAAACCATACACCGACAAGCCCGACATGATGCTGCGCAAAGAAGCGTTTGAAGCCTTCAAAGAAATGTGGGAAAGTGCTCAAAAAGCGGGCATTTCGCTCAAAATAATTTCCTCCACCCGAAATTTTACGCAGCAAAAAAACATCTGGGAAGGCAAATGGGGGCGTTTTGCAAAGAATGCCCCCGCGCCCAAAGATCGTGCGCTCAAAATTTTGGAATATTCCTCCATGCCGGGCTCTTCACGCCATCATTGGGGCACCGATATTGACCTGAACGACCTGAACAACCCTTCCTTTGAACAAGGCGGCAAGCACGAAAAAGTGTACCAATGGCTCGTGGCACACGCACAAGAATTTGGTTTTTGTCAGCCCTATACTGCGGGGAGGCCATATGGGTATCACGAAGAAAAATGGCACTGGAGCTACACACCCTTGAGCAAGCCTTTTTTGGCGCAGTACAAAACAAGGATCACAGATGCCGACATTCAAGGGTTTCTCGGTTCTAATTTGGCGGGAGAAATTGGTGCAGTGGAGCATTATGTGCTGGGAATCAATCAATCGTGCGCAGAGTGATCTAATTTGCGATTTTGGAATTACGATTTACGATTATTTTGATCCGAAAAAGGCATGAATCTTACCTTTTTCGGATCGAAATAATCGTAAATCGTAATTCCAAAATCGTAAATTTTTAGCTATCACCCAACTTCTACAGAATTCCTCGGCGTTTCATAAAGCCGCACATGCAGGTCAAATTTTTCGGGCAAGCGCTCCCGCAGGATGCGCCAGATCACGAGGCAAATGTTTTCTGCCGAGGGGATCAAGTCGCGAAATTCTTCGGTGTCCAGGTTCAGGTTTTTATGGTCGAAACGCGCCTCAATCTCATTTTTAATGAGTTGGGCGAGCCAGGCAAGATCCACCACCATACCCGTTTCCGGGTCAATTTCGCCCGTGACACGCACTTCCATTTCGTAGTTGTGGCCATGATAGTTGGGATTGTTGCACAGCCCGAATACTGCACGGTTTTTCTCGTCTGTCCAGGCAGGATTGTGCAGACGGTGAGCAGCGTTGAAATGGGCGCGACGCGTGACAGAAATGTTCATGATAAGAAGCCTAAGAATTTAAGAAGTTGTTTGAGTTATTCCGTTGCAGTCAAAAAGAGCAGTTTTTCG
>JACMMM010000479.1 GCA_014379065.1 Saprospiraceae bacterium | reverse complement strand
CCTGTACAAGGCGTACTTGTTGTTGTCCCAACTGAATGGCCATGAGGCTGCGATTGTGGCGGACGTCAAAACAGTTTCTCGCCATTTTGTCACAGTTCATTTTTGACTCGGCACGATGGTAGAATTGACTGGCGAGATTGAACTGATACCGAAGTTTGGCCAATTGGGATTGCGTTAAAACACCTTCCAAGCCATGATTCAAATATTCAAAAACGCCTGCCCGCATATCGCCCTGTATTTTTTCGAGTAGGGCGGCTACATCATTTGGGGCATAAAATTTTTCTGTTTTTTGAACCCGCTCTGCTGTTTTCAACCTTTCAAACAATAAACTTGCTCTTTTATGATAGCGCTCCATCAGACTAAGTTGCTTCTGAAACCGTATCGTATCTATTTGCGTAGTATCATACATTATTGCCAAATAGGTCAGTGAATCCAGAGCGTATTGGAGGTCAAAAAACAAACCCCAGTAACGCTGACCCAAACCAAAAACGACTCGTTCGTTGCTGCCATTAAAGCGCAGCACCCTGCTTTCAGCACCAAACATCCGACTCGCTGAATCCATGGCAATCCAATGGTCCAATGTGTCGCGGAACTTGAATTCACCCTTGTTTCCCACATCAACAAATTCCAAAATCTCCTCGTCAGAAGCGTCTCGAAAACGGCGTTCGGTCACGGGGTTTTCCAATAGTTGCCACATTGGGTCGTCTGGCAAATGTTTGAGCACAAAGTGCTCTGGATCGGCCATAAAATATTTATCTACCACTTTCCAGCGCGAGATTCCCACAGGAGGGACACCCCAAGTAGGGTCAAAAAGCTGCCAGGTTCCATTGATGCGAGCTGCAGCCCAGGCATGGCCAAGTTTTGCTATTTTGCCGTCGGCTTTTTTTGCCAAACCGGTCACCACCTCGCAAGGGAGACCCGCTTCAACCATCAAAGCACAGAATAAGTTGGCAAAACCCTGGCATACTGCAGTGCGGTTTTGTAGTACCTTCATAGGAGCTTGGCGTTTGAGGTGTTCGGGTGTAGCCCACACTTCGTTCTCGTCTGTGCTGTCCACATAGGTAATGTTCAGCGATACCCAGGCATAGAGCACTCGGGCTTTGTGCGCGTCGTCTGGCTGCTCGGCGCAGAGGTATTGGGCCAGCGATTGCGTGGAAGTTGTTTTGCTGGGCGGAGTGTTCAGAGCGAGGTTGTCGGCAGCAGTGAAGTTCTGCCCAAAAAGGGAAGGGGCGGATGAGATCAAGAAAACTGCGGTGGTTAGAAGGCCCGCCTTCGCTAAAGCTACGGAGTTTGGAAGACCCGCCTTCGCTAAAGCTATGGCGGGTAAAATGTGCAAAGCTTGTTTCATGTGGGTATAACTTTTCCCCAAATGTATGGCCGAATTTTAAAATTCGTCAACCACTTATCGTTTCAATGTCACGTCAACAATTTTTGAATGGGTCATGCGCGGTTGTACAATTTGTCAATTCGCTCATGAAGTTACCAAATTTGTATGTTTTTCTCTTACATTAATTTCCTTCAAAATCCGGTGCGCCAATTTCAAGGCTTCAAAACCGTCACGGAGCGTTACAATGGGGTCTGAATCCGTGGCAATCGCCTCGTGAAAGGTTTCCAATTCACGCTGGATGGCGTTCACGGGCGCAGCATCTGGCATGGAAAGTTGTAGCCACTTTTTGCCCGCCTGCGTATCGAATTCCATAAGGTTTTCAGTGGGTGGCAAGTCAGCAGCGTCCGTGGCGAAAAGCCTTACGATCTGGGCATTTTTCTCCAAAAAGTCGAGGCTCAAATAATGGTCAGGCTGGAAGAGCCGCATCTTCCGCATTTGTTTCATCGAAATGCGGCTGGCGGTGAGGTTGGCGACGCAACCATTGGCAAATTCGATGCGGGCATTTGCAATATCGGGCGTGTTGCTCAACACGGCTACGCCGCTTGCGCTGACTTTTGTTACGGGAGATTTGACTAGGTGCAGGATCAAATCCAGGTCGTGGATCATCAGGTCCAAAATGACTGAAACTTCCGTTCCCCTTGGCTGGAAAGCTGCCAACCGGTGACCTTCGATAAACATTGGATTCAAGGTCATTCCGCGCAAAGCAGTGAAGGCCGGATTAAAGCGCTCGACATGGCCGACTTGCACTTTAACCCCGTGTTTTTCAGCAAGTTGCAGGAGTTTCCGGCCTTCGGGTATAGTCTGCGTGACAGGTTTTTCTATGAAGGCATGTTTGCCTGCCCGTATAGCTTTCGCTGCCAATTCGTAGTGCGATGGGGTGGGGGTCACGATATCCACGGCGTCACAATCGGCGAAGAGTTTCGACAGCGATTTGTAACGTTTTGCACCGTATTGGGCAATGGCCGATTCGGCGTTTTTATCGTCGAGGTCGTAAAAACCAGCCAGTTCCCAACATTCAGTGGCAAGGATACATTTGAGGTGGATTTTTCCGAGGTGGCCTGCGCCTAAAAGAGCGATCTTCAATTCAATAGGATTTTAAAACACGAAGGAACTAAGGAACACTAAGGAATAAGAGGGGCACCTTAGTGTCTCTTAGTTCCTTCGTGTTTTAAAAGTATGTTTAGCGTAGCCCTGCATTAATGCCCTCTAGTACTTTCGAACCCGGGCAAAGTATCTCTTTGCCTAATGCATTGAGTGGGCTGGCTGAAGTGTTCAAAATACTATGCAAATCGCGACCTTCCGGGTCAATATAGATGAGGCCAGTAAGGATCTCGCCGCTCTTTTTAGACTCGTACAGTTTGTTGACGGAAGAATGTCGGTCACGGGGATCAAAATCTTTGGCGAGTTTGTTCAAATAGATAGTGGAACCATCGTGCAGCTGTACAGCCACGGAATCTCCTTCATTGTATTCCGTGGTAATTTCTTCCATAATCGGCACAAAATCAACGGCTGCAGTGGCTTCAATGTGTTCACGGGTGTAGTCGTACGATTTAGTAGAACCTACATTGTTATTGAACGTCACGCAGGGCGACACCACGTCAATAAGCGCAAAACCCGGGTGCGACATGGCGGCTTTGATTAAAGGAATCAATTGCTCTTTGTCGCCCGAAAAACTACGCGCAATGAACGAAGCGCCCAGTTCGAGCGCCAGGCCGACCATGTCAATGGCGTTGTACATATTGGCCGCACCTGTTTTATTGATTGATCCCATATCAGCAGTCGCTGAATCCTGGCCTTTGGTGAGGCCATAGCAACCGTTGTTCATGATGATATAGGTGATGTTCAGGTTGCGGCGGATGGCGTGTACGAACTGCCCCATGCCAATGGAAGCCGAGTCGCCGTCGCCCGAAACGCCTATGTACATCAGGTCGCGGTTGGCTAAGTAAGCACCTGTAGCCACGGAGGGCATCCTTCCGTGTACGGAGTTGAATCCGTGGGAGTTAGCCAAAAAATAGGTCGGCGTTTTGGAAGAACAACCGATGCCGGAGAGTTTGGCAACGCGGTGTGGCTCTACCGCCATTTCAAAGCAGGACTGGATGATGGCGCCACTCACAGAGTCGTGGCCGCAGCCTGCGCAGAGCGTGGAGAGCGCGCCCTCGTAGAATTTTTTGGTGTAGCCGAGCGCGTTTGTGGGCGAGTCGGGGTGGCGGAAGGTGGGTCGGACGAATGTCATTGAATGCTGTTGATTTGAGTAATTGGTGATCTGGTGATTTGAGTTCCACAATTTTTGGGGCTAACTTATTCCGACACCTCCGACATATTCGGTTCCCCCAGATCATGCTCCGCAAAGGTCGGTTTCAATTTCCCTACAAGACTCTGGAATATTTTCTGCCGAATCACATCTGCCGTGATCGGGAAGCCATCATAGTTCAAAATCGAAGTCAGTTTTGCTGGATTGATACCTATTTCATTGACCAACAGGGATTTAAACTGAGCATCCCGATTCTGTTCCACGACAAAAACCCGTTGGTGGGAGTCTATGAACTTCTTGATTTCATCATTAAAAGGGAATGCTTTCACTCGTATCGCATCGAGGGTAATACCTTGTTCTGCAAGCAAATCCTGTGCTTCAATCGCGGCATACGTCGTTGTGCCGAAGAACAGCATCCCAAACGCGCTCTGTTTTTCCTTTTGGTAAAACTCCGGGCCGGGGACGTATTGCTTCGCAGTTTCCCATTTTTTCACCAGACGATCCATGTTGCGCACATAAGCCGGGCCTTCCTCGGTGTACACTGCGTATTCGTCACGCGAGGTTCCCCGGGTGAAAAACGAACCTTTCGTAGGATGCGTACCAGGAATGGTACGGTAAGTGATGCCATCACCGTCCACATCTAAGTAGCGGCCAAAACGTTCGGCGGATTCCTCCAACTCTTCTGCTGTCAACACCTTGCCACGGTCGTACACCCGGCTGTCGTCCCAAACGAGCGGGGGCGACATGTTTTCGTTCATGCCAAGATCGAGGTCGGTCATCACGAGGATGGGTGTTTGAAGCCGCTCGGCCAAATCAAAAGCATCACCCATCATCGAAAAGCACTCAGCGGGTGTGCTGGGAAAGAGGAGCACCTGTTTGGTATCGCCGTGCGAAGCGTAGGCTGCGATAAGGATGTCAGATTGTTGCGTGCGCGTGGGCATTCCTGTACTCGGGCCGCCGCGCTGTACATCCACGAGTACCGTTGGGATTTCAGCGAAGTAGGCCAAGCCCAAAAATTCGCTCATCAGCGACACGCCTGGGCCGCTGGTGGCGGTGAAGGAGCGTGCGCCGTTCCAGTTCGCGCCAATGACTACACCGATAGCGGCAAGTTCGTCTTCAGCCTGCACGATGGCGAAGTTATTCCGTCCGGTTTCGGGGTCTACGCGAAGTTTTTTGGCGTATTTCCCAAAAGCATCGGCAAGCGAGGTGGAAGGCGTGATGGGATACCAAGCCAGCACCGTTGCCCCAGCGTAGACCGCACCCAGCCCACAGGCGGAATTGCCGTCCATCATGATCCAGTCTTTCACTTTGTCGCGGCGTTCCAGTCGGTGTTCGAGCGGGTATTTGAAATGGGCGTGGACGTATTGGATGCCCATGTCCATGGCCTCGTAGTTGGCCGTGATCAGTTTTTCCTTGCCCTTGAATTTTTCCGTAATGATCTGGTGTAGCACCGGCAATTCGATGTCGAGCAAGGCCGAAAGCGCCCCCACGTACACCATGTTTTTGAGCAACTGGCGTTGACGCGGGTCGGCGAATTTGTCCATGCACATCTGCATCATCGGGATGCCGAGGTAATGGATGTCGTCGCGGATGAAGTCTTTGTAGAGTTCCTTTGTACTGTCGTACAGGAAGTAGCCACCGGGCTTCACGTTGGCGATGTCCTTGGGCATACTTTGCGGGTTCACGCTCAGCATGATGTCCACGCCCTCGCGACGGCCCAAATAGCCTTTTTCGCTGATGCGCACCTCATACCAGGTCGGCAGACCCTGAATGTTCGAGGGAAAAATGTTCTTGGGCGACACAGGGATGCCCATTCGAAAAATGGCTTTGGCAAACATATCGTTTGCGCTGGCCGAGCCGGTGCCGTTTACGTTGGCAAAGCGGATGACGAAGTCGTTG
>JACMMM010000478.1 GCA_014379065.1 Saprospiraceae bacterium | reverse complement strand
CCTCAACCATCTCAACAAATAACCATGCAACCATATCTTGCCAAGACCCTTGCTGGCCTCGAAACCGTTCTAGCCGCTGAACTCCTTGCGTTGGGCGCAACAGAAATCCGTCCGCTCAAACGCGCCGTGGCTTTTAATGGCGACCTTAGTCTGCTTTACCGCTCCAACTACGAACTGCGGAGCGCACTGCGTATTCTCGTCCCAATCCATTCTTTTTCAGCCTTTAATGAACGCGACCTATACGAGGCCGTTCGCGAAATAAACTGGGCAGTATATATGGGTGTTGGCGACACGCTTGCGGTGGATGCAATTGCGCAAGGCGAGATCTTTCGGCATTCTCAATATGTTGGGTTACTCACCAAAGATGCGATTGTAGATCAATTCCGAGACCGATATAACCGCCGGCCGAATGTGAGCACCATCGGCCCATCCCTGCGCATCAATGTGCACGTGCAGGGCACGCATGTGGATATCTCGCTCGATGCAAGTGGCGATTCATTACACCGTCGCAACTACCGCCGCGATACTGTGGAAGCCCCCCTCAACGAGGTGCTGGCCGCAGGGATGGTGCTGCTCTCGGGTTGGAATGGACAAGGGCCTTTTGTGGATCCGATGTGTGGCTCCGGCACCTTGCCCATTGAGGCGGCAATGCTCGCAACGAACACACCGCCCCAGATAAAACGCGAGTCGTTTGGTTTTTTTAAATGGCCAGATTTTGACCAAAAACTTTGGAAATCCCTGAAAGTCGAAGCCGATTCAAAGATCCAACCCTTTGAATTTCAAGTACTTGCTGCGGACAAAGATCCTCGTGCCCGCAATGCTACTGCACTGAACTTGATGTCTGCGGGCTTGGAAACGGTGGTGTGGGTGGAGAAAACGCCCTTTGAAAAACTGGAGGCCCCAGAGCCTCCGGGCACGCTGCTGATGAATCCACCCTATGACGAGCGGCTCAAAATTGAAGACACAGTGGCTTTTTACAAAAATATTGGAGACATCCTGAAAAAACGCTGGCCAGGCTGGTCGGCTTGGATCATTTCTTCCAACCGCGATGCGCTGAAACATATAGGGCTGCGGGCAGCACAAAAAGTTCCGCTGATCAACGGAGCCTTAGAGTGCAGTTACCAGAAGTTTGAAATGTATTGAAGCAGATGGACGAATAGTGATTGTTGTATGCTTTTTATATTTAAATCAATCTGTATTAGTGAATCTTGATTCTGTACTCCCCGAGTATATAGTCGCTATTCGACCAACAAACCCCATCTTGAGGTTGGCCTTTCAATCTGTGCATCATAAAAACCCTATCTGCTTGTCCAAAAAGGTCTTTCTTTTACCAATTCTGCTAGCCATTTCAAGGCATTTTCCGAAACAGGCTTTTCAAATTCAGTCTCAATAATCCCCTTCTTTGTTGTCCATTTATATTCTAGTCTGGTAATTGAAAACAGCACATTCCCATTTTCTGTTACGCTACTCGGAATCTCTTTTAAGTATTTGAAATCACTGATGTGTTTATTGGCAATCTCCTGCCTATAAAACATATAGGTATTTGGCTTTTGCAAAATTTCATAGAATTTCAATCCCCGACCTGATAAACGCCTCATTATTTCATCCCTAATTTTCGGCGGCATTCTAAGGCCAAAATAAATCCCAGTTATTGCTTTTGGATGATAGTGCCTTGGTCCAGGCTTATTGAACACTATTCTTGTTTCGTCTTCGTACTTCCAATGCCCGGATTTGTGGCCAGTCACTTTCTGAATAACTGCAACATGATTCCCTCCCAATATCTCGGAAAGGCTTAATTGGGGCGGTTCTGGCGGATAAACGACTTGAAAAGTGTATAAGTCTTCATTTGAGTATCCATGCTTGAGATCATTCAAACTGTATTCAATACAAAATCCTTTGTGTGAATTTGCGTAGTGGGCCCACAATAACTCGTGGTTATACCTTCCCGCCAGAGAATATATTCCGTATTTCTCATTCAAATTTGAAAGTAAGTCGTCAGTCTGGAACTCCGATAGGTCAGGTTTCTTTCTTCCAAGTAGTTGCGAAACCAATTCCATTTCCTTCTTCAGATTGTCACCAAACACCATTGCCTCGCAAGGGTCGTTAAGCGAATCAATGCTGGAGGCGAACAGTGAATTCCTTTCAAGGGATCGAAGGTCTCTCTCTAAATCTGAGATTGATTGTCCAACCCGGAGCACATTGTCGCCTGCGCGATACTTATATCCGTAATCAATATTCATCGAGTTGCTAATAGTTAAACGAGGCACCCCTTGACCACTCACGCATTCACACGAAACAATCAAGGGATACCACTTTTGAGCAATTGGGCGGCGGACATGTTGTTTCGTTTTGACTTTATTTGAGCAAATGTAGAAGGCCGAAACTAAATTTACAAGTACGCCAATTTATTTTTGCTGCACCAACCACATTAAAATTAACCATCGAATTTTCCATGCTATATCGGGCTTTTTGATTCTACTTTGGCACTTTAGCCGCGTAGCGGCCTAACGTCGGTAGAAGTCGTATTCGCTCATTGATTTGGAGGTGCAGAGCACCGGAACACTTGGCAAAAGTTCCGGTGCTCTGCACCTTGTCACCTGCCCATTCTATTTTCTACCGACCTTAGGCCGCTACGCGGCTAAAGTGCCAAAGTAAGATTAAGCAAGGCGCGGTCCACTTTTGCCCAAAACTCAAGCGGCAATATTGCTATACACGAAGGGCTTGCCAACTGGCAAGCCCTTCGTGATAAACCCTAAAATCACCCCAATCAATTCACGCTCAACTCATACGGCAACCGAAACAGAATCCCACTGTTCTGTTTAAAGCCCTGCATGGTTTTGTATATCGGGTAAAACTCGCCCAGTTCCTGGCGCAAAGCCCAAGCCCGCACGCTGTCATCGCGGTCTTTTTTGTGCGTGAGTTTGTCAATGAACTGCTCCAAACCAGACTTAGTCTCAGGGTATTCAGTAGTGCGATATTTTTCCAGATGGGCGAGTTTCGCCGCAGCAGAAAGGGCACGGTCAATTCCGCCAAGATCATCCACAAGGCCAATTTCTTTGGCTTTTGCAGCAGACCACACACGGCCCTGTGCGATTTCATGGATTTGTTCCGGCGTTCGGTGGCGACCCGTGGCGACTTTGCCGAGAAAATCTTGGTAAATCCAATCCACGCGATCCTGGATGAGTTTGCTTTCTTCCGGAGAAAAGTCATACACCGTGCTGCCGAATCCTGAGAATTTCTGGGTGCGCACCGTATCGAAGGTGATGCCGAGTTTGTTCCGCATGGTTTTTTCTAAAATCGGGATCATGCCAAACACGCCAATAGATCCGGTAATGGTGGAAGGTTCAGCGAAAATGCTGTCGGCATGGCAAGCGATGTAGTAACCACCGGATGCTGCCACGTCGCCCATGCTGACCACCACGGGTTTGCCGGCCTTTCTGCACAAGTCAAGTTCCCGGAGGATGTTGTCGCTGGCGAGTGAACTGCCGCCGGGCGAGTTGACACGCAGCACAATGGCCTTAATGTGATCGTCTTTGCGGATTTTACGCAGCATTTTCACATATTTCCCATCTAGGATGGTACCAGGCTCTCCTTGGTCGCCATCGTGAATTTCGCCTTCAGCGTACACCACTGCAATTTTATCTTTGACAGAAAAATTGATCTTCTTGCCCTTGGCATCAAAATACTCTTCGAGACTGACGCGATTGAGTTTTTCTTTTTCAGTAAGCCCGATACGGTTTTTGATCATCGCAAATACCTCGTCTTCGTAAGCAAATCGGTCCACCAAACGGGTCTGTTTGGCTTTTTCAGCATTGAAACCGTCGTAACGCTCTGCTATTTGCCGGAGTTCTGTTTCAGAGATGTTGCGGCTTTTGGCCACGTCTTTGATAAAAATATCGTAAAGAGGGGTGATGTATTCACGGATTTGGAGTCGGTTCTCGTCGCTCATTTTGTCGGCACGGAATGGCTCGGTGGCACTTTTGTATTTGCCGCAGTAGAAAATGCGCATCTGCACGTCGAGTTTGTCCAACAGACCTTTATAGTAGGTGATGGTGCTGGAATATCCCCGAAAATCTACCACACCTTGAGGACTCATCAGTACGCTATCTGCTACGGAGGCGAGGTAATAGGCGCCCTGGGTGTAATAATGGGCGTAGGAAATGATAAATTTGCCTGAGGATCGGAAATCATCCAAAGCGCTGCGAAGCGTGGAGGAACTGGCTTTGCCAAGCATAACGATAGAAGCGTTGAGGTAGATGCCCTTGATGTCGGGATCCTCTTTGGCTCGGTGAATAGTGGCCACGATGTCATTGAGACCGAGCACGTCTTTTTTCTCCAGATCGAAAGGTTCCATCGGGAGGTTGTTGGTTTTCTCTGGAATTTGGTTTTTAAAGTCAAGTTCAAGCACCGTGTTGGCGCTGATTTTGACTTTTTCTTTTTCTGAGGCGCTGCCCGCTACACTCGCTATCCAGCCAATGCCGATGAATAAAAGCAGCCCTAGCGCGAGGGCGGTGCCCAGGCAAGAAGCAAAAAGAAATTTGAAAAACTGATTCATACTGCTGTTGTTGAGTAGTTTATCTGGTGATTTGATACTGCTTGCCATTGCTTGCATTTTGCTTACTTGCTTGAAAATGGCAATTCAAATATTATTCCCACCCACAAAGACAAACACCTTCCCTGCCTTGTTTTCCAATATTAGATAAAAGGCACTCAAACAGGGAGGAGGGGGCAAAGTGGAAGGATGAAAGAAACTGCTCAAGGCATGATTTGCACCTTTTTCAGGGACAAAAGATTGATGGCGTTTCGAGATAGCCCTTGCACACGTTGGTTTGCGAATTGTGCCGTCTCGTCATAGAACAGAAAAATTACGGGGGCCTCTTCGATCAAGATTTTTTCCATCTTGCGGTAATAAGCATAGCGACGTTCGGTGTCTGTTTCATGAAGAGAGGCTTCATAAATTTGATCGAATGAGGCATTTTGAAAATGGGTATAGTTCGGCGGCGTGGCGTTTTTCGAGTAAAAGCAGGTCAGAAAACTCTCTGCATCGGGGTAGTCGGCAATCCAGGAAGCGCGGAAAAACGGCGCTTGGCCGTTGCGCATTCGTTCGCGGAGGAGCGCCGTTTCGGTCATTTCAATGCTGACTTTTACGCCCAAATCCTCCCATTGGCGTGCGATGAAAGTGCAAAGGTCGAGATAGTCGTTGTTGCACAACAAGGTGATTTTAGGCAGATTTTGCCCTTTAGGAAAACCGGCTTCGGCAAGCAGCAGTGCCGCTTGGGCCGGATCGTAACGATAACCGGGCACTGCCTCTGCATCAAAGGATGGCAGACCACGGGGGGCAAAGCCTGAAGTGGCGGGTTTGCCTACATTGTTGCGCAAGGTGCGGAGCAGTTGGGCGCGGTCGAATCCGAAATTCAGGGCTTGACGTACTTTTTTGATTTGCAGGGGGTTAGTGATAGTCTGACTTGGAGTCAGGCTATCATTTTCGATGCGGATTCCCAAATACTCCGTATTCAAATACGGATTTTTCAAAAAATAAAACTGGCCGTGAAGCGATGGTTGGAGTTCACCTTCCGACGTTAGCAGTTCGTTGATGTACGAACTTTCAAGTCCAAAGAAGTAGTCGAGGTTTCCTTTTTTGAATTCTAGAAACGCCGTTTTTCGATCGCCGATAAAGCTGGTTTTAACCGCATCCAAGTAGGGTAAGCGAGTGCCCGTGCTGTCCCGTTCAAAATAATGTTCGTTCTTGACCAGCACGAGCGCCTGGTTTTCGGCCCAGACCTTGAAGCGGAATGGGCCGGTGCCTACCGGGTGGCGACGGAAATCACGTCCCCAAAAATTGCAGACTTCAGGGGGCACTATGCTGGCATATTGCATGGTCAGGATTTGCAACATGGGCTGGAAAGGCGTCGCCAGGCGCAACACAAATACCGAATCGCTCTCTGCCACAAAAGCCGAGTCGGCGACTACCCGGCCTTTGAATATCCAAGACCCGGGCTTGGGCCAGTCCTCGTCGAGCAACCGATAGAAACTGTACACCACATCAGAAGCTACCATTTTTCTGCCTTTACCACCGTTGGGGAAAGCTGCGTCATCGTGAAAAAAAACATCGCTGCGCAAGAAAAAACGATAAGTCAGGCCATCGCCAGAAATGCTCCAATGAGTTGCAATACAAGGTTTTACGTTTAGGTTGTCGTCTAATTGAACCAGACCGTTGAACAGGCAGTCCACTGCCCAGATATTGTTTTGTGTGCGGGCAAAAGCTGGGTCCAGCGAAGTGATGGGATTGTGTTGATTGTACC
This sequence comes from Saprospiraceae bacterium, assembly GCA_014379065.1. Classification (GTDB taxonomy): domain Bacteria; phylum Bacteroidota; class Bacteroidia; order Chitinophagales; family Saprospiraceae; genus M3007. The sequence continues at coordinate 2,916 of JACMMM010000478.1, read as the reverse complement.
GGAATGCCCTGCGCCTGTCGGGTGGGGTATTGGGGTTGTTGCAAGCGAGCAAAGAAACCAAGAGGAAAAGCAGGAGCGATATGCGCGACATTGTCGGGCTCTGACAGTTACCGGGTATGTATGGTTCATTGTTCTTCATTCCCAAACAACTTGCGTAATCCGCGCCACATAAGGCAGGGAAGCCAATTGAAAAAGCACGCGCTGGTAATTTTTTTGGTTTGTAGAGCCGATGACAAGCCATTGGCTTTCTTTACAACCAGCCCTGCCTTTTCCTTCATTTTTCTGGGCCGTGGGGTCTATTTTCTGCACCTGCCTCCAGCGTTTCGGCTCGGCAGGGATACAAAATTCGTAGTTTACGGCTACTTTCCCTTTTGGCGGTCCGGTAAGTCCTTCGGCATCGAGTCGTTTGAAATCCAACTTTATTTTTTTCCAGGCATCGGGCTTTTCCGATGGTTTTTGGGGTTGACAAGCGAATAAAAGGGTCATTATGACTAAAAGACAAACGCGATTCATACAGGCGTGATATTTTGCGCCAAAATACGCCAGATCAATCAACGTATCATCAATCAAGATTTATTGTGAACTCACGCCGCTCTTTCCTTCAAAACACCCTGCTCGGCGGTCTGGCCGCTGGCACTGCCGATTTTTGGGCAAAAGCCCTCCCCGCTTTTGAAAAGCCAGACAAAAACGCATTTCCCGTTGTCATTGCCACTTGGGCCCCCAACCTAAAAGCAAATGCTGCTGCCTGGGAAATCCTTTCCAAAGGCGGTTACGCATTGGATGCAGTGGAAGCCGGCGTCCATGTGCCAGAAGCTGACCCACGGGACACTAGCGTTGGTTACGGCGGCTTTCCAGACCGCGACGGTCATGTAACGCTCGACGCCTGTATTATGGACGAACGTGGCATGGCTGGCTCGGTCTCTTTTTTGGAGCATATCATGCATCCCATCAGTGTGGCACGGCGTGTGATGGAGAAAACGCCTCATGTCATGCTTGTTGGAGAAGGCGCCTTGCAATTTGCACTGAGTGAAGGTTTTAAAAAGGAAAACCTGCTCACAGATGTGGCGCGGAAAGCCTTGGAAGAATGGAAAGTAACGTCGAAATACAAGCCCATTATCAACGTGGAGCGGCACGATACGATCGGCATGGTGGCCATTGACATGCAACAACGGATTGCAGGCGCTTGCACTACCAGCGGAGCAGCATTCAAAATGCATGGCCGCGTGGGCGACAGCCCGATTATCGGCGCAGGCATGTTTGTAGACAATGAAGTAGGTGGGGCAGCCAGTACCGGCTTGGGCGAAATGGTGCTCCGCACGCTCGGCAGTTTCCTCGTGGTAGAAGAAATGCGCCGTGGCGTTCATCCACAAAAAGCCGCAGAGATCGCTGTAAAACGCATCGTACGCAAATACCCCAAGCAATCCGAGGAGGCTCAGGTCGGTTTTATTGCTATGGACAAACGCGGGCGGCACGGTGGTTATGCCATTCATCCAGGCTTTAGTTTTGTGGTGTACCAGCGTGAGGAGAACAAGGTGTATGAATCGGCTGGGTTTCTAGCGAAATAAAATGTCCAATATCCAGTATGAATATCCAATATCCAACAAGGAATGTCCAATGTCCAAATAAATATCCAATATCCAACAAGGAATGTCCAATGTGCAAATAGTTGTTACGCTTAACCACTCACAGTGACCTCATTGCGTTGAACTCCTACTAATACCAAGCGCAGAGCTAACTTGGACATTGGAAATTCCTTGTTGGATATTGGATATTTATTTGGACATTGGACATTCACAAAATCTCTTTGTCCAAATTTGCGTTTAAGTAGCCTTCAACCCACTCTACTCAAGCACTACCGATCCACTATGTTGCGCTTACCCCTCCTTATTTCTATACATTTCGTATTAAAAATTAATTTATTTTCGCAAGCCCACGCCGACTGCGTGACTGCTATGGATCTCTGCGACAAAAACAGGTTGAGCATCAACTCGGCGGGTGGCGAGGGTACGAACCGCAGCGAGGCCGATTTTATCGCTTGTTTTATGAGCAGTGAAAACAAAGGCCAGGCTGAAGAAAACTCTACATGGCTCAAATTTGAAGTTGTAGAAAGCGGCACACTCAGCTTCACTATTACCCCGCACAAGACCGACGATGACATTGATTTTGTAGTGTACCGCTCCCTGGATGGCAGCTGCAAAAACATGAAAATTGTTCGCTGCAACGCAGCAGGTGATCCTTCTGACTGGGCTTCTCACAGCAAATGCCTCGGCAAAACCGGCCTTCGGAGCGGTGAAGCGGATTCGAGTGAAGACGCTGGCTGCACCGATACAGACGACAATGCCTGGCTTGCCCCGCTCAACGCCCTGAAGGGCGAAAAATACATTCTCCTCATCAGCAACGTGTCTTCGCGCGGGCCTGGCTTCGACATTGATCTGGGCGGCACAGCACTGCTGCCTTGTGAAAAGAAGAAGCCTATTGCAGCTACCATAACAAAGCCTACCAAACCCAAACCTGTTGCAGTAGCAGTAGTTCCACCCAAACCTGCCCCTAAGAGCATTGGCGGTCGTAAAGTAGAAGTCGGCGATGAAGTGAAAGTAAAAGGCCGCAAAATCAAGATCAAACTTTGGGACAGCCAGGTTCAGGACGGCGACATTATTTCGGTCTATCTCGACGACAAAAAAGTCATTGACCACATTTATCTGCTGTTAAAGCCTCAGGAATTTGAAATCGAACTTCCCGATGGGAAAGAGCATTACCTAACGGTTTTTGCTGATGACTTTGGAAAAGCGGAGCCAAATACAGCCATGGTCCTTATCAGCGACGGGGTGCGCGAACAGACGATTGACCTTGTGGCAGGCCGGAGCAAGCAGGAGAGTGTGAAAATTATTAGCGAATGACGATTTTGGATTTACGATT
>JACMMM010000477.1 GCA_014379065.1 Saprospiraceae bacterium | reverse complement strand
TTCGCGGTGAGCATGGTATCACTTGCCGTCGCCACCACCCGGCATCCGCCGCAGATGGTGCAGAAAGACTACTATGCGCTCGACCTGAACTATCAGGCACACTTGGATAAAAGACAAAACACAGCGGCGCTTTCCGCGCCGCCAACGCTGCGTTTCGATGGGGCAGCCCAGATGATTCGAGTTATCTTTCCGGAAGGAATGAGGGTGCAAAATGGCACGGCCAAATGTTACCGCTCTGTCACCACCCGTGACGATATTTTGATAAAAATCGAGGACGCTACAACGCTGAACATCCCAACTGAAAAATTTGCCGCAGGCCGCTGGCATGTCGAGTTGGACTGGACTGCGGACGATGGGAAGCCGTATTTTTGGGAAACGACCTTGTCATTATGAACCTGATTACTCCACTATTAGTAGGTCTCGCTGGCAGTCTGCACTGTGTTGGCATGTGCGGCCCCTTGCTGCTCGCACTTCCGCTCGACGCGGCGGGCAAACGGCAAGTAGTGGGCCAAATGCTGGTTTATCACACTGGACGTATCTTAACCTACGCCGCATTGGGCCTTCTTTTTGGGCTGCTGGGCAAAGGGTTGGCAGTGGCAGGGTTTCAAAAAGTCCTGTCTATCGGGGCGAGTATATTCATGCTGGTCATGGCATTAATGGCTTGGCGTTTCGAGCGCTTAGTGACGGCTTTGCCAGGTTTTGGCTCGTTCACGCAGTGGGTGAAATCGGGCATTGGCAATTTGCTGCGCAGAAATGCTTTGGGGAGCAAATTCACCATGGGATTGCTCAATGGCCTGCTGCCCTGCGGCATGGTGTATGCTGCCTTAGCAGGTGCTATCGCAACGACCAGCATCCTGGAAGGCGGGTTTTTCATGACCGTTTTTGGCTTAGGTACCTTGCCACTATTGCTGCTGGTGAGTATTGCAGGTCAGACATTCAATCCAGGCTTCCGGCGGAAAATCCGGTTTGCACAGCCTATCCTGCTCGGGATTGTTGGCATTATATTGTTGCAGCGCGGCCGTCACCTGGATCTGTCGTTGTTTGATTCGGCGGTGCCGAAGGCGGGGGCTGACTGCCATTGAGATTTGACCAAAATCAGCACGGACAATGACGCGCGTCCTTACTTGGGGAGCATAGATGGAGGACTTTTGTACAAAAAGCGATTCCTATGAAAAGTACAACTTGTCCTCTCCCGCCCCCAGCCAAAACCGAACAGAATGTGATCGAATTACCTGCCAGCTCAGAAGCAGAAAACATCCTGCCGCACCGCAACGAACCCGAACGATATGGATTGGTTCGGATGCCACGGCATCAGGGGCAGAAGATTTCGCTGCCGCTATTTCCTTTCCATTTTTACCACAACGAGCGGAATATTGGTATAGATGGTTCCGTCCAAAATCATGGCCGAGGGTGACATAGGTCATTCAGGGGTCGTGACAGTACCCGATACTTTTGCATATACAAAATTTAAGACATCTTTCACTTATCAATACCACTCCTGTCATGTTCAGAAAAACAACTTTGCTCGCCGCTGCCTTAATGGTCGCTGTCTTCGCATGCACCTCTAAAAAGGAAGCAGAAGATGCCGCTAAAAAATCGCCCGGTCCTACTGAAGCGGCTGCCCCACAACCTGAAACGCACGGTACCGAAGTCAAATCCATTGAACTCAAGAACCCACTTGACCCAAGTTGGGTCGTGATCGGGGAAGGCATTTACGAAACAAAATGCCTGGCCTGCCACAAGCTCACCAATGAAAAACTCGTAGGCCCCGGTTGGGCAGGTGTCACCAAGCGCCGCGAACCCCTCTGGATTATGAACATGGTCACCAATGTGGAAATGATGCTCGAAACTGACCCCGAGGCGCAAAAGATGCTCGAAGAATGCCTTGTGCGGATGCCCAACCAAAACGTGACGCAGGATGACGCGCGCAAAATCATCGAGTTCATGCGCAAGAACGACGGGGAGAAGTAGTGGTACCCCGGAACCCCTACAGTTACTTTAAGTCAACATTTTATGAAATACAAACATCTTTTACTGCTTATGGCAGCTGCTATAGCGCTGCCTTCCATCCTGCTCACACTAGGCTGCAAACCCCATAACCCTGTCTCCGCCGTCGAAGGCGATGCTGCAGAAAAAGTCTACGTTGCTCCCGGCAAGTACGACGAGTTTTACAGCATTGTATCGGGTGGATTCAATGGCCAAGTGAGCGTGTACGGCCTACCTTCTGGACGCTTGTTGCGCATCATCCCAGTGTTTTCGCTAAACCCTGAAAGCGGCTGGGGTTTCAGCGAAGAGACCAAACCCATGCTTAACACTTCCCATGGCCCCGTGCCTTGGGACGACTCGCACCACATTGCGCTCAGCACTACCAACGGTGAACACGATGGCCGTTGGGCGTTCGTGAACGGCAACAACACGCCGCGCATCGCCCGCATAAGCCTCAGCACCTTTCGCACCGAAGAAATCATAGAGATTCCGAACAGTTCGGGCAACCACTCCTCACCGTTCCTGACGGAAAATACGGAGTATGCTATTGCTGGAACCCGCTTCAGTTATCCGATGGACGACGACGACTCTAATCCGGATGTTGGCATCGGCACTTACAAGCAGAATTTCAAAGGCACCGTCTCTTTCATTGGCATCGACAAAGAAAGTGGCCGGATGGGCGTCAGTTTCCAAGTACTACTGCCGGGTGTCAACTTCGACCTTAGCCGCGGCGGTCGCGGTCCTTCGCACGATTGGTTTTTCTTCTCCTGCTACAATACCGAGCAGGCCAATACCTTGCTTGAAGTGAACGCTTCGCAAAAGGACAAGGACTTCATCATGGCCCTTAACTGGAAAAAATGCGAAGAGTATGTGAAGGCGGGCAAAGGCAAAAAATCGAAAGTCAGCTATGCCCACAACATCTATGACGAAAAAACGCATTCAGCCACCTCAAACATTGAGCATGAGACGATTGTGCTCGACCCGAAAGAGTTGAAGGACATTGTGTACTTCATGCCCTGTCCGAAATCTCCCCACGGGTGCGATGTGGATCCTACTGGGGAATACATTTGCGGTTCTGGCAAACTGGCTGCGGTGATTCCGGTATTTTCTTTTACAAAAATCCAGAAAGCCATTGCAGATAAGAGTTTTGAAGGCGAATTTGACGGCATCCCCGTATTAAAATACGACGCGGTTTTGCACGGCGAAGTAAAAAAGCCAGGCCTCGGCCCATTGCACACTGAATTTGACGGTAAAGGTTTTGCTTACACTTCTTTCTTTGTGTCTTCTGAAATCGTGAAATGGAACATAGAAAAACTTGAAGTCGTGGACCGTGTTCCGACTTACTACTCTATCGGTCACCTCAGTATCCCAGGCGGACCAACCCGCAAACCACACGGCAAGTACGTCATCGCCTACAACAAGATTACAAAAGACCGCTATCTGCCCACCGGGCCAGAGCTCACACAATCCGCTCAGTTGTACGACATCAGCGGCGATAAAATGAAGCTGCTGCTTGACTTCCCGACCACGGGCGAACCGCACTATGCTGAGGCCATTCCGGCCAGTTTGGTGCAGCCCAAGTCAGTCAAGATTTTCAAAATTGAGGACAATCACCATCCGTACGTTTCCAAAGGCGAGAAGGAGGCCAAGGTATTCCGTGAGGGCAACAAAGTACACGTCAACATGACGTCCATCCGCTCGCACTTTATGCCCGACAACATCGAAGGCGTAAAACTCGGCGATGAGGTATATTTCCACGTCACCAACCTCGAACAAGACTGGGACGTGCCGCACGGCTTCGCAATAAAAGGTGCTAACAACGCCGAAATCCTCATCATGCCGGGCGAGACCTGCACCCTAAAATGGGTGCCCGACCGCGTAGGTGTTGTAGCATTTTATTGCACCGACTTCTGCTCGGCACTTCACCAGGAAATGCAGGGCTATGTGCGGGTTTCTCCGCGCGGCTCCAGCACTCCGTTGACTTTCAGCACGGGAAATAAGGCTGAACCGACGGGAGCGACAAAATAGCACTTATTGGGAATTTGTTTATTTGGGGATTTGGTGATATTAAGCACTCGGGCAACTGGGCATGGAGTCGTCCAAATAAACAAATCCCCAAATAAACAAATCCACAATCCATGACACTTAGCAAAACAACCCGCATCCTAATCGGTGTGGCGAGTCTGGCGCTCATCATCACCTATTTTGTCCCCTTGTGGCAAATCTTGCTCTGGGCGCCGCAGTATCCAGAGGGCCTGACCATGAAAATCTGGATGGACGCGCTGACGGGTCAGATAGACATCATCAACGGCTTGAACCACTACATCGGCATGAAGCATATCAGTGTCGAAATGTTTCCGGAATTCAAATTTCTAGGGATACTCGTTGGATTCTTGATAGCGGTTGGGTTGGCGGCTGCAGTGTTCGGTAATGGGCGCATCTTGTTCTTTTTCACGCTTTTATCCTATATCTACGGCGTGGCGGCCATGTGGGATTTTTGGCGTTGGGGTTATGAATATGGCCACAATCTGGACCCAAAGGCAGCCATCATTGTGCCGGATATGTCTTATCAGCCACCGCTGATAGGGTATAAAAACCTGCTCAATTTTACCTCATACTCAGGACCTGATATAGGGGCGTGGGTCATCATCGGGGTTTGTCTGCTTGCAACGGTACTGTGGTGGTGGGAGTTTTTCAAAAACAGAAAAATAAAGCGAACGAGTAGGACTGTGGCCGGAAAAGCGGTAGTGGCGGTGGCTTTTGGCATGCTGGTTTTTTGCATTTCCTGCTCAACTGGCCCGGAGCCTATCCGCTATGGGCAGGACAATTGCCACCATTGTAAAATGACATTGACCGATAAGCGATTCGGCGCCGAAATCGTAACCCAAAAGGGCAAGGTGTACAAGTTTGACGACCTCAATTGTCTGGTCAATTTCCTGAAATCGGGAGAAGTCCCCGCCGAAAACATTGCCCAAACGCTGTCGGTAGATTTCAAAAAAACGGGGCAATTCGTGAGCGTTCATCAGGCTTTCTTTCTCGAAAACGAAGCCATCAAAAGCCCCATGCGCGCCGACATCGCGAGTTTTTCTGACAAAAAAGATTTGGATGCCGTGAAGGCTGAAATTGGGGGTGGAAAGGAGATGAATTGGGAGGGTGTGAAATCGGAATTTTGAGCTGCGTTGAGGTGTCATCCGGCGAGGAACGAGGCGGGTGACATCTCAACGCAACAAGCTCAATATGCTTCCTGTCGTTCAGAGATGGCACCACTCCTGCGTCGTGATGACACCTCTTCACTAAAAAATGCTGACAATGAGACCTCTATCAATTTTTGTACTGTTTATATCAGCATTCAACCTGAACGCCACCAATCATCACGTTGGCACTGGCCAACCCTACGCCACCATCCATTCCGCCCTGGCAAAAGCCCAATCTGGTGATACCGTTTTTGTCCATGAAGGAACCTATGCAGAGGGCAATTTAGCCCTTGACAAATCCATGTCGCTCATCGGTATTGGTTACCCGGTTTTGGACGGACAGCACAATTGTGAGATCATCACCGTAACGGCGTCAGAGGTATACATCAAAGGCTTTGAAATCCGCAACAGCGGCCAACTGAGTACCCTCGATGTGGCGGGCATCAAAGTCCTCTCGTCAAACCATGTAGTCATTGAAGGAAACCGGATTCGCGATTGCAACTTTGGCATTTATTTATCAGACACCTATGATTGCCGTATAACGCGCAACGACGTTCAAGGCATCATCAAAGAAGAGCAGAACAGCGGCAACGGCATCCACCTTTGGAAATGTTCAAGGGCAATTGTGGAGGAGAATCACCTTGTCGGTCAACGCGATGGCATCTATTTTGAGTTTGTGACTGACTCCGAGATTCGGTACAACAATAGTGAGCAAAACCTGCGCTACGGCCTGCATTTCATGTTTTCGCACAATGACCAATACCACCACAATTGGTTTCACCATAACGGTGCGGGCGTTGCGGTGATGTACTCCCGACAGGTGCAAATGACGGAGAATGAGTTTGGATACAACTGGGGCGGTAGTGCTTATGGCCTTTTACTGAAAGACATTTCAGATAGCCACATTTGGAAAAACACCTTCGAGCACAATTCGGCTGCGGTGTACATGGAAGGCGCGAGCCGCATTGTGTTGGAGCAGAACCAGTTCCGCGAAAACGGCTGGGCGCTCCGGGTGCAAGCCAGTTGCGATGCCAATGTGATTCAGCAAAACAACTTTTTTGGCAACACTTTCGACGTATCCACCAATGGGAGCCTCGTCCTCAACAATTTCGACAGTAACTATTGGGATCGTTATGAAGGCTACGACCTCAACCGCGATGGGGTAGGGGATGTGCCGTTCCGCCCCGTCAGTCTCTACGCCGTGGTGGTGGAAAGGATGCCGTATGGCCTCATGCTGATGCGCAGTTTCATGGTGTATCTGATGGATAAAGCGGAGAAAATTATTCCCTCACTGACTCCCGAACAATTGATGGATGAAAAACCTGCAATGAAACCATTACTAATTTAAATTATGGAAAATACGCTAGTACAACCAGCAGCCGGGCTAGCCATGGCACTGGCAGACCAACTGGATTTCCGCCCTGAAAAATTCAACAATAAAGTGCTGTTTCGAGCGGAGGGTTTTAACCTGATTCTATTAGCCTTGCTTGAAGGTCAAGAAATTCCGGCCCACAAAACACCAAGGAACGCCTACCTCCAATGCCTTGAAGGCCAAGCAACAGCAAGCATCGGTGCTGAAGTGCTGCCGCTAAAAAAGGGTGAAATCATCCTGCTGCCAAAAGATATTCCTCATTCCATAATGGCATTGAAAGACACAAAACTCCTCTTGATAAAATAGACGTCAATTCTCTCCGAACCTCGCAGGTTTAGGTTTGGGAATCTTACATTCATAAAAACATAGTAGTATGAAAACCAAGCTTTTTATTCGCTTAAGCATCGCAATGTTGGTGGCAATTGCATTTGCTTGCTGCACCAACACCAGTCCTGAACAAACCGCCACTAGTCAATCGTCAGCTCCTGCAGGTGGCGGGCAGTCTGCCGTGCAAGACGATGTATCACAAAAAGACGTAGTGAAAGTAGCCATGGGAAGTCCCGATCATACCACCTTGGTCGCGGCTGTAAAAGCAGCCTCGTTGGTGGACGTGCTATCCAATGCCGGACCATTCACCGTTTTTGCTCCTACCAACGCGGCATTTGACAAACTGCCCGCTGGTACCGTGGAGGGCTTGTTGAAACCCGACAAAAAGGAGACCTTGGCGGATATTTTACAATACCACGTCGCCGTGGCAGTGTACAAAACCGAGATGCTGCAAGATGGTCAAGTGATTCCGATGGCCAATGATGGCAAAGTGACCATTGGCGTGAAGGATGGCAAAATCACCGTCAATGGCGCCAATATTCTGGCTTCCGTGCCCGCGAGTAACGGTATTGTCCATGTAATTGATGCGGTGTTATTGCCGCAATAATTTTCTACCGAAACCTCGTAGGTTTCAAAAAAACCTACGAGGTTTCGACCCAAAAAAATATGCTAGAGTCCACGAACCTATCCAAGTCCTTCGGCAAACTCAGGGCGCTCGACGGAGTGAGCCTTAAGATGGAGGCTGGGCAGGCCGTGTCGCTCATAGGTCCAAATGGCTCCGGGAAAACGACCTTTTTGAAATGTCTGCTGGGCCTCGTCATTCCTGACAGTG
>JACMMM010000476.1 GCA_014379065.1 Saprospiraceae bacterium | reverse complement strand
GAAGCTTAAACAAAAATAAAAAAGGGAGGTCTTTCTTGGCATTGGTTTTAAAAAACTGTGGGGGTGCGCCTCGACGTCGCACCCCCACTATGTTCCGAACCAAACCCTCATTTAGTTCCAAATATCTCTTCCAATTTCGCCCCCAATTGCTCCCCGCGCAAATTGCGTGCGATGATGTTGCCCTGTCGGTCAACAAGCAGCGTTTGCGGTATAGAGCTAACGGAATAGAGTGCGGCGTGGGAACTTTGCCAGCCTTTAAGGTCGCTGATATGGTGCCAAGGCAGGCCATCTTGTTTGATGGCATTGCGCCATGCATTGATCTCTCGGTCGAGGCTCACACCAAGGATGTCGAAGCCTTTGTCGTGGTATTTATTGTAATTGGCAACCACATTGGGGTTTTCCTTCCGGCAAGGTCCGCACCAGCTGGCCCAAAAGTCAATCATCACCACTTTCCCGCGCAATTGTTTGAGCGAATACTGTCCGCTGTCAGGAGTCATGCCCGCGAGGTCAGGGGCTTCAAAACCCGTCAGGAAAGTGGCGGATTTTTTCAATTCCATCTCCATGGCAGGTATCTCGCCCAAGTTTTTTGAAGTGTAAAGTCCGATATACTTTTTAGCGACTGCTGGGTATTGAGGGCTGTTATTCGCCTTAAGCGAAGCCACTATGCCACCCAATGCCATGCGATAGGTACCACTGGCAGAAGGTATCTTAAGAAGTTGGGCTTCGGCCATTTGTATCGCTTTTTCATGCGGGACAGCTAGTTGGAACTGTGTAGCGAGATAGGCATCAAATGCATTGTACACATCCGGGATTTGCTCAAAGGCCTTGTCGCTCAGGTCAGCCCAACGGAAATATTCTTTGCCATAAAACTCGGATTCTGAACCGCCCTGCCCTGCATAGTCAGGCGTCAGTTGGAGGCTGGCAGTGCGCCAAAGAAGCGGATTAGCAGTTTTGAGCGAGTCGAGGAAACGCACTTTGCGCTGACCAAACTGGGCCACCCGTTCTTCCATGCTGCGACGCGTGGTGCCGGTGGATTGGTTGAACTGTGCCCGCACTTGAGTGCTTTCTGTGGCAAATTGAGCGAGTCGTTCTTGAAGTGTTTCCAAAGCCTTATTGGCCGGGGAATTGACGGTACGGGCCTTGTTCATAAACTGGGTGTTGCCCCATAAGGTCACTTGTGCTTCTTCGCCCAAAATGACTTTGGCGGTAGATTGCTCGTTTGCGCCAACGCTGTAAAAACGCGCGGCCCCGCCAGGTACGGTCAAAACATAAGCACTGTCAACTCCACTTTTGCCGGCACGAGCAACAATGCGTTTGGCAAGGCCCAGATTTTCATACAGATAAACGGTGTCAGCACTTTGCTGCGTGCCATAGAGGCGACAGATGAGTGTGACGTTTTTACCGCTATTAGAAGGCAAATGGGCGGGTTTTACAGGGTTGTTTTTTTGGAAGGCCCACAGTGAAGCGGGCATAAGCAGTACAGCGAGGAGTAGTTTTTTCATGTTTGGTGAAATCCTTTTTTGTCAAAATTTAGCCGCAAAAATAGGCTGTCCTTGAGCCGGAATTCTGAAACGAAAAGTTAAATTCAATTTGAACATCGGATTGTTAGGCATGATCCTTAAAGTACCTTTTGGATAGGTCGGAAAAGTCTCGAAAAAGTGTCATTTTTTTTCAGGTTGAAGTCAGCCCACCTTTGCTGAGTCGAGTTGAAAAGACCTAAGGTTTTCCTTTTACCCAAACATCAAACATGCACAAGTCGTTCAGTTTCCCCTTTTTTAGGCAAAGAGATGCAATGGATTGCGGCCCTAGCTGCCTTTGGATGATCGCTGCCGCTCATGGCCGGCAATATCCCCTGACTTACTTGCGCGAGCGCAGTTACCTGAGCCGCGAAGGCGTATCTGCTCTGGGCATTATGGAAGCAGCAGAGGCCATTGGATTTAGGGCTATGACGGTAAAAGTGCCCTTTGACACAGGCGAGGATACCGCTTGTCTGCTAAATGCCCCAGTTCCTTGCATTGCACATTGGAATCAACAGCATTTCGTGGTCATCTACAAGGTCAACCATCGCTTCATTTGGGTAGCTGACCCCGCCGCAGGGAAGTTCAAACTTGCACGGAAAGACTTTGAAAAATCATGGCTGAGCGACACAGATCAGGGGATATTGATTCTGCTAGAGCCTACGCCAAAGTTTTACCAACATGATAGCGTCCCATCTGAAAAAAAAGCAAGGCTGGGAACCCTTTTGGAATACGTGCGGCCTCACCGGCGCTTGATCTCCCAGTTGCTCATCGGCATGGCCCTGGGGAGTCTGCTGATGCTGATTTTTCCGTTGTTGACGCAGAGCATTGTAGATTTTGGCATTGACAATCGAAATGTTGGGTTTATCTACCTGGTACTGCTGGCCCAAGTGATGTTGTTTCTCAGCCAAATTGTGGTGCAGTTCCTGCAAAGCCGGATTTTGTTGTTCATCGGCACCCGGATAAACGTCTCCATGGTCAGCGACTTTTTAGCAAAACTGATGCGCTTGCCCATTGGCTTTTTCGATACCAAAATGACGGGCGACCTTATGCAGCGCATTGGCGATCAAGGGCGAATCGAGGCGTTTTTAACGCATTCAGCACTTCCGGTGATCTTCTCGGCTTTCAATTTCGTGGTATTTAGTGCCATCCTCTTGCTGTACAACGTCACGATATTTGGTGTTTTTGCATTAGCAGCTGTCCTTTATATCACATGGATTGCATTTTTCCTGCGCCGTCGCAAAGAATTAGACTACACGCGCTTTCGGCAGGCGAGTGAAAACAACAATACCCTGATCGAACTGATACAAGGAATGCAGGAGATCAAACTGCAAGGCTCCGAGCGCAAGAGGCGTTGGATATGGGCGGGCATTCAAGCGCAACTCTTTCACACCAGCCTCCGTTCGCTCAACCTGGCCCAATGGCAAGAAGCAGGTGCGGGCTTTATCAACCAAAGCAAAAATATCATCATCACTTTTCTCGCCGCCAAATCCGTGATTGACGGCCAGATGACGCTCGGCATGATGCTGGCCACTCAGTACATGGTAGGGCAATTGGATGCCCCTTTGCAGCAGTTTATCACGTTTATCCGTTCTGCACAGGATGCCAAAATTAGTTTGGAACGTATGAATGAGATCCACGAAGTGCAGGACGAAGGAGCATCTACTTTACATGCCTTCGCACAACGCACATCCTCCCCTACGGAAGGAGATCCGCAACGCGCAGCCATCCACATAGAAAACCTCTCCTTCCGTTACAATGCGCTATTCGATGATGTACTCACGGACATCAACTTGAGTATCCCGCAAAGTAAGATCACGGCCATTGTGGGCACTAGTGGCAGCGGCAAAACCACTTTGTTAAAACTCCTTTTGGGTTTTTACCAGCCTACCAAAGGGAATATCAGCATTGGCAACACACCCCTGACTTCCATAAACCCTGCTGAATGGCGCAAAAGCTGTGGCACAGTCATGCAAGACGGGTTTATTTTTTCGGATACCATTGCCAACAACATTGCGGAGTGCGACGACCATCCGGACGCTGCCAAGCTGGTGCATGCCGTGGACATGGGTAACATTCGTTCCTTCATTGATGAACTCCCGCTTGGGTACAACACTAAAATTGGGACGCAAGGTAACGGCATCAGCCAAGGGCAGCGTCAACGAATGCTGATTGCGCGGGCCGTATACAAAAACCCAGATTACCTGTTCTTCGACGAAGCCACCAACGCCCTAGATGCCAATAACGAACGGGCCATTGTAGAGAACCTGCAATCGTTTTACCGTGAGCCTTCTCTTAAAAGAGAGGGCGGGGCCGGGGCTGCCAAAACTGTTGTTATTGTTGCACACCGCTTAAGCACTGTGCGCCATGCAGACCAGATTGTCGTGTTAGAAAAAGGCAACATCGTTGAGCAAGGTACGCACGATGAATTGGTGGCTCGAAGAGGCGCATATTTTGACCTCGTGAAAAATCAACTGGAACTGGGTGCTTGATTTTGACCCATCAAGCCATACAATAAGTCTACCCATAGTGAACACGTAATAACACACAACTACTTCATCATGAACATTTTCTCTGACCTTTTTCTGCTTCAACGGATTGACCATCTCATCCGAACCCGATCTACCGGGGCGCCAGCACAGCTGGCCTTTCGCTTGAGCACAAGCGAGCGCAATCTTTATAGATTAATGGGTGAACTGCGAGACCAGGGATTTCCCATCGCGTACGACAAACAGGCTGATACTTATTATTATTCTGAACAAGTGAAAATCGAGTTCTCTATCTTGGTCGGGCAGGACAAACTAATGGCAATTCGAGGCGGTGAAAAAAAGTTGGATGTTTTTTCGGGACTGCCAGATTTTGGCAGGGAGTGGAAGGACTTTTGTCATGCTTCTTGACTTTTTGCAGTTCGCGAGAGTTAAAGGTTAAGAAGTCGGGAATATTCCTACCCGGCCTGAATCCATGAGGAGGAGGGCGATTGAAAAGAGGGAAAAGCAAGAAAAATATCTATTAACATGAAAAAGAATCTTTTTCAAAAGTTTGAATCTTCTCAATTGAGCCAACAGTTTAACCAACGTATTGCTGGCGGAAAGACTGTGTACACACACGAAGGAAGTTCGGGGCGCTTTGATACGATAACAAATTTTGGCACATCAGATGCTAAATTGGAATACACTGCTTCAGATGTGGATAATAAATCCAACTAATATTTTGTAAAAGAAGGCAGCTCATCATTCGGATGAGCTGCCTTTCAAATTTTTCTTATGAAAGTCGCTTTGTTTGCTTGTTTTTTTATAGTAATAAATTATCATTTGTCTTGTCAAGACAGAAATAGGGACATGCTAATCCAAGGCTTTGATTATTACTATATTACTAACCAATATAGTGATGCAATGCAAACATTGGATACATTGACAAAATACTATAATTATGACCATTTAAATTTATCTAATGGAATCAAGGTGTGTGTAAAAATGAATAGAAAAGATATTGCGATTTCATTGCTTAGAGATGAATTTAAACATTTTAATGGCTATGAAGACATTAAATATATAGAAAGGAAATCCTTTGGCAATGATTCGACTTCCTTCAAAAAATATTTTGGAGATGCTTGGATGCAAATATCGCCGCTGCTTGATCTTGATAAGAATTTTTATGAGGCTTATGCTACATCCAGGATTGGAAATGAAATTCAAGATTTTCTGGCTATTGATCAGTTTATTCGTTTTAATGACATTGGTGTGAATAATTTTAAAATAATTGATTCAATCTGTATGAACCAATTTTGTGATTGGTTAAATACAAATATTGACAGTATTAAATACCAACGTGTATTTTGCCAAAGTCTGTTGGCAATGGTACGGCATACAGGTCAGAATAGGTTTGATAGCCTCGAAAAAAATGGAGTGTTTAAAAAACTACTGCGAAACAACATTATTAGCATAT
>JACMMM010000475.1 GCA_014379065.1 Saprospiraceae bacterium | reverse complement strand
CGTCGGGACGAAGGGCGTTTACGCCCCTGATTCTAAGAAAGTGCGCCGTAAATAGCGCGTATCCCAACGGCCTAATGGTCTTACCACCAGATAAAATTGCCGGAGCGACGATAAGTCGCCCCGGCAATTTGTTTTTGGCGTGGAACAACTTGGCGTAATTTTGGCTGCTTAACACGAGTGACTTATCCCTCAGCCGCATAAACCGACCATACCGATATCATGCTCAAGCATTCCCCCCTCCTCTTCTTTATCGCGCTGCTCCTTTTTTCCTGTGGGAAAAACACCCTCCCACCTCGTGACGCACTCAGCGAAAAAAGTGAGCCCTACGAGATGTTTTCGTTCCAGCGCTCTTATCCATATCCCGATTTTGACTGGCAGGGCTGGCGCAAAACCGTACAGCATACCCGCACCGCTGAAACAGCCCAAGCTCGGCAACTCAATTGCAACAGCAACCTCACCAACTGGACGCAACAAGGCCCCATGAATGTCGGCGCCCGCTGCAATGCATTGGCCGTTAAACCTGACGACGAGAATACCTTGCTGGCAGGTTTCGCGGGTGGGGGCATTTTCAAAAGCACGGACGGCGCCGTAAACTGGTACCCAATTTTTGACGACAACCCGGAACTCTCCATTGGCGATATCACTTTTGACCCTTCCAATCCCAACGTCGTGTACGCGGGCACGGGCGACCCAAATATGCCTTCCGTCGTTTTCAATGGAGACGGTATTTACAAAAGCACCGATGTGGGCGAAACCTGGCAGCACCTTGACAACAGCCCTTCAGGCATCGTTTCCAAAATTCTTGTACATCCTACCAATCCGTCGGTCCTCTGGGCAGCCATGATGGGCAACCCATACATTCGCGACAACGAGCGTGGCATTTACAAAAGCACCGATGGCGGCAACACTTGGCAGCAGGTGCTTTTTGTGAGCGACCAGGCGGGCGCGAGTGATCTGGTGCAGTCGCCGGCCAATCCCCAAATCATGTACGCTTCCTTTTGGGACCGCATCCGCAACAATTTTGAATCAGTCATTTATGGCACCCACGCTCGGGTGTACAAAAGCACGGATGGTGGCAATACCTGGACACAACTCGGGGGCGGTTTGCCAACGGGTATCATGGGTCGCACGGGCCTCGCCATTTCGCAGACAAACCCCGACAAGGTTTACGCCGTGTACATAGATTCGCTTAGCACGCCAGGCGGGCTTTATAAAACGACGGATGGCGGTACAAGCTGGACGCCCATCAACATCCTACAATTGGAAGATGCTTGCAGCGATTTTGCCTGGTACTTTGGCAAAATCCGCGTAGACCCCAATGATGACGAAGAACTTTATTTTCTCGCCATCCAGTTGTGGCGCAGGCCTGCAGGAAACAGCAGTTGGTTTAATGCTGCGGGCGGCCACGCTGATTGTCATGACCTTGTTTTTACCCCGAGTGGACGTCGGTATTGGGCAACGGATGGCGGGGTCTACCGCAACGATGGTCAGCCTAGCTGGGTAAAGGCCCTAAACCTTCCCGTCACCCAATTTTATAGAACCAACTACAACCCGCACGAACCAGATAAATATTGGGCCGGCGCACAAGACAATGGCATCCAAAAAGGAAACGGGGTGAACCCCAACAATTGGGTATCCATCTTTACCGCTGACGGTTTCAGCTGTGCTTTTGACCCAGCCAATGCCGCACATTTTTGGGTAGTCATTCAAAATGGGGCCATCCAAGAAACCACAGACGGCGGCAATTCGTGGCAATTTGGCACTCCTGGCTTGGGCACTTCCGACCGCACCAATTGGGACACGCCCTTGTTTATGAGCCCTCATATCCCCAATAGACTTTATTCAGGTACTTACCGTGCTTATGGTAAAGACGCTGGCGGCGGCTGGGGGCCTATCTCCGGCGACCTCACGGATGGGAATATTTTTGGAGCGCGGTTTCACACGATTTCTTGCATAAATGAATCGCCGGTTACCGTAAACAAACTGATCGCAGGCACCTCCGATGGCAATGTGTGGCGGCGCGATCCGGCGGGTGCATGGACGAATATCACAGCGGGTTTGCCAGATCGGTACGTCACTTCTGTCTACTTTTCGCCTACGCTATCCAACAGGCTCTTTGTCAGTCATTCGGGCTATCGCGACAATGAGCACATCCCGCATATCCACCGTTCGGACGACAACGGAAGCACTTGGCAAGACATTTCCTCTGACCTGCCCCAAGTGCCTGTGAACGACCTGCTTATCCTTCCCGGCCAGCAAGACCAAGTGCTGTTTGCAGCTACGGATGTGGGGGTGTATTATACCCTAAATGGCGGCTCGTCATGGAGCAGGCTGGGCGGCAACATGCCTTATATCCCTGTTTTTGATTTGGAGCGAAACCCTGTCCGAAAAGAACTGGTGGCTGCTACGTATGCCCGGGGCATCTGGACTTTCCCCTTCGACTCCGTTTTTGTGCAACAAAATCCCGTCTTGGTAAGCCTCTCCGGCACCTTGCGCGACGAAATGGGCGGAGGGGTCGTCGAGGTAGATTTGGATGGAATTTTGAGTGAAACAGACGGAACTTTCAATTTGCCCAGCATACCTGGATGCAGCCCCTATACCCTAGCGCCTTACCGCAACGACAACCCTCTTAACGGCCTTACCACCTATGATTTGGTATTGATTTCCAAGCATATCCTCGCCACTGAACCTTTGACTACGCCTTATAAAATAATTGCCGCTGACGCAAACCATTCGGGCAGCATCACCACCTTTGATATTGTGCAATTGCGCAAACTCATCCTTGGTATTGACACGGCTTTCACGAACAATACCTCTTGGCGCTTCATTCCGGCCAACCACAGCTTTGTCAACCCGCTCAACCCCTTTCAAACAGCATTTCCCGAAACGATGTCTGTTCAGGTGCTGACAGACCCGCTTGCAAACCTCGATTTTACGGCCATAAAAACAGGCGATGTGAACAACACCGCTATACCGAATTTGGCCTCGTCTGCCGAGGAGCGGACGGTTGGCGAATGGCCTGTTTTGGTGGATTGGTTTAATGGTGATTGGTTAAGTGGTGATCAGTTTAATGGTGATTGGTTAAGTGGTGATCGGTTTAATGGTGATCAGTGGACTGGTAATGGTCAAAGGAACCCTAATGCGCCCACAGAAAGTGGGTTTGTAGAAGCTGCTTTTTCTATTCCGGGAACGGCGCCGGTTGCTGTACAATTCACGCTTCAATTTGATTCCGAGCAGTTGGTTTTTGAAAAAGTAGAGCCGCTTGCTCCTAATATTTCAAGCGAGAATTTTGGGCTGAACCATACGAAGCAAGGACTTTTGACTTTTTCCTATTCGTCTGACGACTCCAAGTCGTCTGACGAATCCAGCCATTTCAAAATCACATTCAGGAAAAAAGGAGCCTCTCCATTGACCGGGCAACTGCGCTTGGCCGATTGGCCCACGCCCGCGCTGATTTATGCCGCCGATGGCATGGCATGGAAGCCTGTCTTGAACTGGGGCGGAAAAACCGCCGCGCCCGTGCTAACGCCAAATCCTTTTGGCATGAGCGGAACTTGGATTTCGGCAGATGCCGCTGAATCCTTGGAGGTTTTTGACGGGAACGGGAAACTTTTGTTCTTAAAAAATATCACTCCCAAGGAGGCCGTACACCTTGGAGCGGAACTTTTTCCACGCGCTGGGGTGTATTTCTGGCGCATGGGAGGAAGGGCTGGGAAGTTGGTTTTTGCGCCGTAAGTGAAGAGGTGTCATCCGCGAGGCACGAGCGGGTGACATCTCGGAACGACCCTTTATGATGGAACTTCCGCACTGAGGGGTCACCTGCTCGTGCCTATCTATTTAATACATGGGTTGAGG
>JACMMM010000474.1 GCA_014379065.1 Saprospiraceae bacterium | reverse complement strand
GGCTTTGTTAAAAAAGTCATCATGCCCATTGCATACTTAATCGGCAAGCTGACAGGCAAGTACCAAAAATTCAACCTGGCACCGCAGCCGCTTTGAGTAGTGCGCTCAGAAAAGATCAAATTTTCCTCTTCACTTTCAAAAACTACGTCAGCGCAGAGCCTTATCATGCAATACCAATTTCCACATACCATTCAAAACAAACACGGCGAAAAACTCACATTCCTCCGAATGGAAGGCCAGCGTGTCATCGTCGAAAACTTTGTGCAGCCCAATGCCGGGCCGCCCATGCACGTTCATTTTTTTCAAGACGAAAGCCTGACGGTTGTGTCGGGAAAAATCGGTTACCAAATACACGGACAGGAACCCCAATATGCAGGGCCGGGCGAGACCCTGGTGTTCAAACGTGGCATACCACACCGATTCTGGAGCGCTGGTGACAACGTGCTGCACTGCACAGGCTGGGTTGACCCGGCAGGCAACTTGATTTTTTTCCTCACGAACATCTACGCTGCAATTGAGCGGGGGAAGAATCACCAGCCCGAAATGTTCGATGGCTCCTATCTGAGCTGGCGGTACCGCCGGGAGTTCGACATGACAGAAATTCCAAGTTTTGTCAAAAAAGTAATCATGCCAGTCACCTACTTTATCGGCCTGCTGCTGGGGAAATACGAGAAGTTTAAAACTGCACCGCAGCCAATTTGATTTTTAGAAGCAGGGTTGGCGGCTTGGGCACATCGGGCGTTGAGCCGCTGATATTATTTTAAAAAGAAGAAGCCCATCTTGTGTGTTCGAGATGGGCTTCTTCAACTAGGAATGTCCAACATGGGTCATCCCATATTGGACATTCCTTGTTGGATATTGGACATTCAAAAACTCTCCTCCCTCCCCAAATACCCGCCCCTCGCCTGCCAAAGCGGATCAGCATTTTCCAGTCTTTTGCGCACGATCTCTTCATAGTTCAGCCGCTCATAATTTTCGGCACGGGCACGAACTTGTGTGTTGAAATCGTAGTTCTTTAGCGAAGGATAACGGTCGCCCAATTCCTTTGGCACATCGGGCAGGATGTAAAGCACGATGCCGTTTTGAGGCTTGGTTGTCACCTCCCAGTTGATGTTCGGATTGCCATTCCGTGTGCGCGAAAACGCCAGCAAATCAAAGTCGCCGATACACTTCACCGCTATGGCTCGATTGTTCGCGGCGGTGGTGGCCCCAAGGTCGAACGTAGGCTCTGGCAGAGAACTTGGCACAGCAGGGTAAAAATTATCGCTCAAATAGGTATAGCCATCTGAAGGCGCCAAAGGCCCATTCGTTTGGAGGCGGAATAAGTCAATATACGGTCGGTTAGGGTCGAAAGCGTCATTGTTCACAGGCTCAAAAACCTGTACTGTATTGTAAATGGGCACAGCCCCGCCAGGCGCCCGAATGTGTTCGCTAAGCGGGAAAAACTCCAGCCGCGATGTATCTACCACCCCATCGAGTTTGTATTGCCAAGTGGTCACAAAGGGCAGTTCCATCGGGATCGGCGGAGAAAGAATAAACAGCAGTTGCGAAACGTCAATGGTATTGGCGTCCAAGGTTTCTCCTACATTTTTAAAAACCAAGAATCGCCAAAAATGCTCGCCATTGACCAATACGCGCATCCAACAACGACCCGTGTTGTTCACCAAATAACTGCCGTAATAGTTGTTGTTGGCCTGCGGGCGGGAGAGTGCGAGCGCATCCGACACGCAGATGGAGTCAAGTGTGGTAAAGCCCGTGAGCGTGAATTTCAAACTGGTGAACTGTTGGAATGACAGATCGCGGAGGTTGATGTGCTGCCCGCTCGAAAGATTGGTGTAGGTAGTGAGCGTCAACGAAGTGTCTTTCACGCCCGAACCAGGGGCTTCGAGGGTGGTCACTTTCAAAATCGTGCAATCGAAACGATCACCGGGTTTACTACCGGGCACTTGCACATGAGCGGTGTCTTCGCTCGGAAGCCATCGGAAAGCTACCGTTTCTCCCTCCTCATTGGAAAGGAAAAGCGCGTATTTGGCTTGAATCTCAAAATAGTCGTTTTTGACAAAAATATCAAAAACGGGGTCGGGTTCAACCGGCGTTCTGGCTTTATCACAGGAAAAGAGAAAGAAAAGCGCGAGCGCAAAAAGCGCAGCAGTGCGAAGTATGTTCATGCGTAAATCGGTTTGAGTAAAATATGCGAGGTTTGCGCCACAAAATTAACGCATTCTCTCGTATGAAATCAATTGCAGTGTATTGCGGCGCCAACAAAGGCAACCAGCCTTGGTTTGAAGAAGCCGCTACTGAACTCGGCAAAACCCTTGCCAAACGCAACATTCGCGTCATTTTTGGTGGTGGAAGTGTGGGCCTTATGGGGGTACTTGCCGACGCCGTATTGGCCGAAGGCGGCCCCATTACCGGCATCATCACCCATCAACTCCACGGACTCGAACTCGGCCACCCCGGCGTAGAAGATATGATCTTGGTAAACACCATGTCCGAACGCCGTGATCTGCTCATCCGCGGCACTGATGGGGTTATAACATTGCCCGGTGGCTATGGTTCTATGGACGAACATTTTGAAGCGCTTACCCTCGCCCAACTCCACCAATATCAAAAACCCATTGGCCTTCTAAGTGTGCGGGGCTACTACGACCCGCTCCTGCAAATGCTCGACAATATGGTGGATAACGGTTTTTTAAAAGAGCAAAATCGTCGGCTCTGTATCGCCTCCGACACGATACCTGAGCTGATTTCTGCGATGGAACGCTATGAACACAGGGCGTTGAACAAATGGCACTAAAGAGGGGATATTGGGATATTGGGATATTATGAAAATTTCTCAATATCCTAATTTCTCAATATCCCTCATAGCGTTCCATTATGCGTCTCAAAGATCACTGCAGTCATGGTTTGGCCCACCGCTTTGAGCACCTTTTTATCAATTATATTGATATTGTCCGCATGAGTATGGTGATGGTCGCCAAATGGGTGGTTTCCGTCATTGGGCATACTGACAATATCAATCATGGGAATCTGTGCCCCCCGGATCACAAAAACGTGGTCATCTGTGATACCGCCTCGGTCTTCATTGATGAAATATTCGCCATAACCGAGCGAGATGGCCATGCCCCACACTTTTTCAACGGTTTGAGGCGCGACTTCCCTCGAATAGCCTTCTTTGTAAAAACGTGCCCCTTTAGCACCCACCAAATCTAGCAGGATAGCATAGTAAGGCGAGTAGCTCGGGCGGTGTAAGTTCTTAGCCCAATATTGCGAGCCAAGGCACCAGGTCTCGGGGGCATCATGGTCGTCGTCGCCATTGTCTTCCAAATCAAAGCAAATCAGGTCTACGCCAACATCCACTGGGTGGCTGTGAAGCGTGCGGGCCAGTTCGAGTAAGATGCCTATGCCACTTCCACCATCATCGGCCCCATCAATGGGTTTGTTGGTGTCTTTGGTATCTTTGTCTGCTTCGTTTCGGCTGTCCCAGTGTGCGGCGATGCAGAGTCGCTTTTGAGCCTCAGGTTTGTATTGAGCGATGATATTCACGCCGTTGAACGTACCACCTTTGTAATAAGGGGCTTGCACTTTCTGTTCGATCACGGTAAACCCGTAACGCCGGAACTCCTTTACGAGCCAGGCCGAACATTTTTGGTGTGCAGGCGTGTTGGGTACTCGTGGGCCAAAGTCCACTTGCTTTTTTACAAAGAGAAAAGCGGAGTCAGCACTGAAGTCTGGCACGGCGATTTGCGGGATGTTGGGCCTGGGCGTTACCACAGGGGGACGAGTGGAAACCTTGGGATTTTGGTTCAAATAAGGTTTAATGACATAAAAACCTGCCAAAAGCAGCAATAAGGCTAGGAGTGAATAGGCCAGTAAAGGACGCTTTGACTTTTTTTGCATGGAGAGCATTGAATTTGGTGGCGCAAAGAACGCAGTTTTTGTCGGCGTATTGGATAGATTATGAAAGCGAGACGGCGTCCTGAAAAGCCTGTGTTACATTTGCGGGCGAAATTTTTCGAACCCTCCAATTTCTTCACCCAATCACGTTCTTAAACATGAAACAACTTTTTCTTTCTTTCTCCCTCGTTCTTGCAACGGCCTTTTCACTCTCGGCACAGGGCAATATCCCGCAACCTACCCACTACATCGTTCAGATTGCAGAATCCTCTGTAGATCCAATCGAAAATTCCAGCGAGGTTTTTGTTTATTACGACAACAATGGCAATACATACGAAAGAAAATCCAATATATGGAACGGAAGCGCCTGGGTACTCCAATTCAGAGAGTATCGCACACTCAATGCGCAAGGAAAACCTACCGAAATACTCAGTAAGGAATGGAACGAGGCTACCTCAACCTTGGCGAATGCAAACCGCGCAACCATCGGATACCATACAAATGGTCTCGAAAACTATGAGAAATATGAGATTTGGAACCCTATTTCCGGTTTGTGGGAGACCCAAAGCATAGAGACAACCATCTTTGGCCCCAACGATAAGGCACAGGAAAGAAGTTACGAATTTTATTCTAACGGGGTATTGATATTGGGTAACCGGAACTTCTATGTTTACGATGGAGCAGGGCGAATAGCGGAAAACATAAAACAATCATTGCTTAATGGTACTTGGACCAACACGGAAAAAACAGACTACTTGTACAATGGTGCTGATAAAGACTACTACGAGTCATCTTCGCGCAATTGGAATGAATTCAACGGTATTTGGGGAGATATTGTCAGACGTAAAACGCAGACCGTGACAAGCGCTCAACAGATAATCTTGAGCGAAGTATTGGACGGTTTTGGATGGAGGCCGACGGACAGGATTACCAACAACTTTGATTCGAACGACCAACTGACGAAACACATTTACGAAGAATGGGACAACAATACTTCTGTCTGGACAATTGATAGCGAATATGAATATACCTACAACAACGATCTCTCTATCAAGCAATTAAAATTCTATGCCACAGATTTTAACACCGAAATGCTCTATCTGTATGCCCTCGTGGATTACGACTATAACGTGTACGCGGTTTCTACTCAAACCCCCGCGCTGCAAGCCAAAGTGAGCATCTCCCCCAACCCCACGGCCGATTTTGTGCGCTTGGAACTGGAGGGGAAAGAAATATCGAATATCACGCTGCTTGATCTACGCGGAAATGTGCTTGCCAGAACAACAACTGCTTCCAGAATCGCTCTGTTCTCGCTTGCAAATCAGCCTCCCGGCACCTACTTTCTGCGTGTGGAGCAAGGCGGTGCAACGAAGGTGCTGCCTGTGGTAAAAAATTAAATAACGCTATTCCATCATGAAGTCATTGATCCTTACTTTTTCCCTCGCTGTCGAGTTAATTTTTTCGCTCTCAGCGCAGGTCAATATCCCGCAGCCGACCCACCTGATTGTCCAAATTGCGCCTGCTCCTGGCATGCCGTTTACAAAAGACAAAGAAGAATTCTATTACCTCGACAACAACGGCAACCCTTATCAATCCAAAACAAATACTTGGGACGGCTCCAATTGGATGTTCAGTACAAGAGGCTATTACACGCTCAACGCAGAAGGAAAACCTACTGAGATCTTAGAGCGCAAATGGGATATGGCTAGCTCCACTTTAATTGATAGCAAACGCACTACCATCGCATACGAAACCGATGGTCAGGAAAATTATCGGAAAATAGAAACTTGGAACACTTCCCTCAACGTGTGGGAACCCGGAATCATCCAAACCACTTCTTTTACCCCAGATAACAAGGTGTTGGAATTCACTTACGAATCCTTTAATGCTGGAATGCAATTATTTGGCAGCCGAGAAACATATACCTACAGCGGAGGGCAAATTTCAGAATTGGTTGGGCAAATCTGGGAAAACGGAATTTGGAGCAACCGCAATAAATCGGACTTTGTGTACAATGGCTCAGATGGAGAATATGATACCATACTTACGCGCAATTGGGATGAAGCCGATTCTTCATGGGCCGAGGTTAATTTTCGTCGTACCCAGACGGTGACAGACACCCAAACGGTTGTTATTTCCGAATATTTATTAGGCGGAGTCTGGATGCCAACTAACTTGATTAGGACAAAATATGACTCCAACAAGCAAATATTGGAAAAATCACAAGAAAGCTGGGAAGCTACAAGCATGGTCTGGATAGTGCAATTCCGAGATGAATATGCTTACAATGCCGACCAGTCAATTTTACAGTTTAAAGTCTCTTTTAGGGACAATAATGTAGGAATCCTGCACCTGTTTATTGTAGTGGATTATGACTACGGCTCCTACCCGGTCTCAACAGTTGGACTTGCACGGGAAGCCAAGATGAGCATCTCACCTAACCCTGCTGCTGATTTTGTAGATATACAGATGGAAGGCAATGAAACATCAAAAATCAGCCTTTTCGATATGCGTGGGAATATGGTGGCACAAACATCAACAGCCGCCAACATCGCCCATCTGTTACTCGCAAACCTAGACGCTGGCACTTATTTCCTCCGTGTGGAGCAAGGCGCAGCTATCAAGGTATTATCAGTAGTAAAAAATTAATCTCGATTTTACCGCTCCCACGGCCAAAACGGTTTGATTCTCACGATCTCAATTCCGTCCGCTACCTGCTCGAACCAACGCAAGGGCGCCTGTATCTTATCACCCGTCTGCGTGTCGCATTTGAAAAACAGGTAGTAAAGCTGCAAGCAATGACCCACACGGGAAAGCAGCGAGTCAAGTTGGCTGTGCGGCGAAGGGCGGCGGCGCTGCGACAGCCATTTGTAATAAGCGTCGTCGTGGGTTTCTATGACATCCAAAACAACTGGATCAGTCGTATATGCCTCCATAAAACGGCGGGCGAGCAAACCGTGCCGTTTGGTCCAGTCTCGGGGGCGAGTACGGCTTTCAGCGTGTTTGAACGTGTCGTGGGCCAGCGCAATGAGGCGCAGGCGCGAACGGTCGCTGTCAGAGAGCTTTGGGAGGGCAGAAATATTGTCGAGTACTTCGCGCACATGAAGCGCCACTTTGCCTTCAGGATGACCAAAACGTGGTTCGCCCCACCAGAGCCCGTGGCGAAACTCGGGCAAGGCGACCAGTTGCCGCTCCAAAGATGTTTCTGGGCGGATCAGGCGTTCGATCGAATCAGGTCCATGCAAATAACGGTGGGTCACGAGCGTTTGTCTATGTAAGCTGGAGGTTCGTCGGGGGGTACAAAACAATGGTGGGCCAGCATCGTTTTCTAGTTTTCCAATTCAATTTTCAAGAAATCGTTGTTGCTGGTTAACGTGCCGTTAAATCAAAGCATTCTGGCAGCAAAGAAGCATCCCTCCCGTTTAACTTCGGTTTATGCATCAAAAAATAAAACCTTGAACTATGAAAAAATTTTGGTCAATTTTTCTTGCGGGCGCTGCGGGTGGTCTTGTCACATTGGGCGCCGCAAAAATGCTTGAAAAACCCCAAACACCCCCATTGTTGGAGCAGCAAACTTACTCCAAACAAGTGAATTACGGAGGGGCTCCTGTGCCATTTGACTTTACCAGAGCCGCTGAGCGCGCCATGCCTTCGGTAGTACACATTAAAGCTTCCGAAAGCAAGGAATCGGCCGTACAACGCCAACGGGAAAATCGCTATTCCAACCCTTTCCAATACTTTTTTGGCGATACCTACGGGTATGAACAACAACCTCGCTCCGGTACGGGTTCGGGGGTCATTTACACCGAAGATGGTTATATTTTGACCAACAACCACGTTGTGGAGTTTGCCGATGAGTACGAA
Source organism: Saprospiraceae bacterium (assembly GCA_014379065.1). Lineage (GTDB taxonomy): Bacteria > Bacteroidota > Bacteroidia > Chitinophagales > Saprospiraceae > M3007. The sequence continues at coordinate 2,116 of JACMMM010000474.1, read as the reverse complement.
GTGACACTATACGACAATCGCGAATTCCGCGCCCGTTTGGTGGGTCGTGATCCCAACACCGATATGGCAGTCATTAAAATAGATGCCAAGGACTTACCTGCCTTTGAACTTGGCAATTCCGATGATGTCAAGGTAGGCGAATGGGCGTTGGCAGTAGGCAATCCTTTTGACTTGACTTCCACGGTGACAGCGGGCATCATCAGCGCTAAAAGCCGTGATATTGACATCATCAAAGGAAAAACACCCATTGAGTCTTTCATTCAAACGGATGCTGCGGTCAACCCAGGAAATTCTGGTGGAGCGCTGGTGGACGTAAATGGCAAGCTCATTGGCATCAACTCTGCCATTGCTACCCCGACGGGCGTTTTTGCAGGTTACTCTTTTGCCATTCCAGTAAATCTGGTGAAGCGCATTGCCGATGATCTGGTGAATTATGGCGAGTATCGCCGTGCCTATCTTGGCGTGAATGTTGCTACGATGGATACACATATCGCAAAAGAAGCTGGAGTCCCGTTCGCTCAGGGTGTTTTGATTGCCAGCATTGACCCGGATGGTTCTGCCGCCCAGGCCGGCGTACTGGAAAATGATGTAGTGACGAAAGCAAATGGCAAAATTGTGACAACTACTTCTGAACTAATGGAGCTTATTGGACGTTCAAAGGTGGGTGAAACACTAACGCTCAATGTGATACGCGAGGGAAATACCCGCGAAATTCCCGTTCGCCTCAAAACACGAGGCAACAATTGACGCCAAAAGCCGTTATATAGGCTTCCAAGATAAAAAGTTGGTTTTTCGTTTTGTTTTGATGTGCCGGCCCTTGCGTAATGCAGGGGTCGGCTTTTTTATTGAAAAAAATCCGCGCATTCCGCGCCATTCCGCCAAATCCGTGTTGCAACTTTGCCCCCTGCTTGCCATGACCATGTGCCTTTACTGTGTTCTTTTTGCATATTGTCACTTTTCAAAATCAAAAATTTATGAACAGAACCCTGCTCTTAATAGTGCTATTCCTCGTATTGGGCGGCACTGCCTGGTACGCCCTTTCAAAAAAGAAAAACCAGATGGGCTCCCATGTATCCTGGGACATGGATTTTGCAGTAAGGAACCCCGAAACCATTGGCAAAATCTTCATCGCTGATCGAAAAGGCAACACCACCACATTAGAACAAAAAGGTAAGGCGTGGATTTACAATGGGAAATACCCGGCCCGCCCTTCCGCCGTACAAACCCTGCTTGAAACCATTACACAAGTAAATGTGCTCAATATTCCTCCCAATGGGGCGATACCCAGTATGGTCAAAGAATTGGCGGCTGTGGGCATCAAAGTGGAGATTTATGATCGCGAAGGCAAGCCTCTGAAAACCTATTACCTAGGAGGGGTCACAAACGACGAACGGGGCACGGTAATGATGATGGAGGGCTCGGAACAACCATACGTGGCACACATTCCAGGGTTTATCGGGCAAATCAGAACGCGCTTTATTATGGGCGACGACAATTGGCGCGACAAGGCCATTTTTAGAGAAAAGCCCGAAGAGATTCAATCTGTATTTGTGGAATACCCACAACGCAAAAACGAATCGTTCAAATTGGAAAAAACGGGCGAAGCAACTTATGACATAAAGCCTTTTTTTAGTACGACCTCGCCCATGAGCAGCCCTCGGCGCAAAGGGGTTGCGGAAGCCTACCTTGTGCAATTTGAAAGTCTCATAGCCGAAGCATTTGAAACGGAAAACACACTCCGCGATTCTGTAAAAGCATTAGTGCCCTTTGCTATCGTGACAATGAAAAAGACCGATGGCGTCGAGAAAAAGGTACGTTTTTGGCCTGTGGAGATAGAATCGGCAAACGATGGCTCGCCTTATGTGGAACGCTATTTCACCGAAGTGAACACCGAGGATTTTATGCTCACCCAAGACCGTGTTTTCGGAGGCCTTTTTCGTGGCTATGAGTTTTTCTTTGAGGGAATACCTGAGAAGAAGCGGTTGAGGCATTAGACGTTGGACCTTGGACTTGGATGCTTTAAGGCGTTTACAATTCCAATGTCCTAAGCCTAATTGGCACTTTAGCCGCGTAGCGGCCTAACGTCGGTAGAGATTATCAAGGAGCAGGTGATAAG
>JACMMM010000473.1 GCA_014379065.1 Saprospiraceae bacterium | reverse complement strand
TTCAATGTAGACCCGAATTTTTCCAACTGCCTGGATGGACTCATGATTTTGGACATTGCCCAATTGCCGTCCAGCACGATTGAGGTGTTGCAACAGGAAAAGTAATTGATTTTGGATTTACGATTTTGGATTTACGATTATTTTGATCCGAAAAAGGCATGTGTCGTCCATTTTTCGGATCAAAGTAATCGTAAATCGTAATTCCAAAATCGTAAATCCCAAGACACCATCTTCTTACAACAGGCTCAAAACCACCACCCCCGTTAAGAAGACCAACAAGTATATCCCTGCCAGCCGCCGCTCCCGCCTTATAATGGATTTCATCCCCCCAGATCCTTTTGCAGTCACATTCCCAGAGCGGATAATTTGCAACAACACGAGCGAGATGAGCGCGTAACTCAGCAGGTAAATCTTGTCCATCAACACCATGTAACCCGAGTCGGGCAGGGCATCGCTGTACGATTGTTGGAGAAATACCGCCGTTAGCAGTGCGCCGATGGGCAGCGAAGAGCGCGTGTCAATATGCTCAGGATGAAGCAACAAGGCGCCGATACCCACAAGCATGACCACCAAAAGCGGAAGCAGCATTTTTAGCAAAAAATAACTGAAGGGACGAGCGAGGGTGATATTGAAACTGAGGTTGCTGTATCGCTGGGCGTTCTCTTCGGGGTTGCCAAAATTAGAGCCGTAATCGTGAATCTGCGTGACCAGTTGACAGTCGCGATTCTCCCAGCCGACAAGGTTGAGCGTACCGCGAATCAGTGCAGCATTGGTGTCGGGGAGGTACACGAGCGTACTTGCAGGATGCTCCGGGTTTTCGATTTGGATGTCTAGCGTGTGCTGGTCGAGCGGGAAACTATTGAGCGAAAAAGCGTGGAAGAAGCGTCCTTCCTTCCTAAAAATCTTGTATTTCGTACCGTCCTTCAGTACAACGGGCGTGCTGTCGCCATCGAATCCGGTATTGTTAATGCTCCATTTTTCAATTGAATTGACAAACTCAATGTCCGTCGGGTCTATGTCGCCGCGCCACTTGAACCAGACATAAAAATCGGCATAGAACGAATGCTCGTCCATGTTCAGGCCGTAGAGGTTCATCAGGTAAAAACCGACTTGAGCCTCTTGCGGCTGGGCTTTCACTGATGTTACAACAATAAATTGAAAGAGGAAAAAGGAGAAAAGCAAAAGTGGGAGGCGCATAAGAAAAGTTGGTTTTGAATTACTCCAGCTGCATCAAAATTCTTTTCAAATCTTGAAAGCGTTTCCATGGCACTTGGTGGTCTGCACTGTGCAAGGTATCAACTTGAATGCTTTTAGCATTGTCCATCATTTTTTTCCCAAAGGCAACATTCTCCATAGGTACCCATGTGTCTTTGTCACCATGAACAAAAAGAACATCGCATTGAATGTTTTTAAAGTCGGCTTTCAAAGGAATTAAATCTTTTTTGAGGTAAAGCAACTCTGTATTGCTTGGCCTGAAGGCTCCAGGTAACATCCAGCGAAATGCGGTTTTCCCCATCAAATGCCGCCAACACTCTTTTTTCTCCTGGGTAACATCAATCGCTCCTGCCACAATGACAATTGTTTTGAAAAGATCGGGATTGTCTGCCGCAAGTTTCACCACGACAGGACCTCCCATGCTATGCCCACACAAGAACATCGGTTTAGCCGATTTTAGGGATTTCAGCACGGGTGTAATAACCCGAGCCTGGTCTTCTAAATGCATCGCCTTGCCAAAATCGCTGTACCCAAATCCTGGCCTGTCGATACTCACAATTTGGAATTTTTTACCCAAATCCGGATCCAACATAAATTTTCTATAGTGAAACCAACTTCCCGGCGAACCATGAATGAATACCAATACGGGTAAATCACTCGAGCTGCTAACCGCAAAGTGAATACTGTGGCCTTCAATAAGGGTGTCCATTATTTGCAAGGGAACACCTTGCCGCTCGAAAGAGGCATAGGCTTTATGATCCGGCCAACGCATGCGGAAACAACTTTGAGACAAAGCCATTGCACCGATAAGCATTAAAATTGGCAGTTTTTTCATGCTGGGAAGTGATGAGCTTGGTCACACACAGTTACCTCACCGTTGAATCACAACTAATACCAAGCACAGGGCCTACTTGGACATTGGAAATTCCTTGTTGGATATTGGATATTTATTTGGACATTACTTCAGCGACTTATCCAACCATCCAAAATACTCCTTTTGCCAAACCATCGAATTCTGTGGTTTGCTCATCCAATGGCCCTCATCGGGGAAACTCAGGAAGCGAGAGGGAATACCTCTCAACTGTGCCGCCTGAAACGCCTGCATCCCTTCACCAAAGGGCACCCGGAAGTCCAACTCATTGTGAATCACTAAAATAGGCGTGTCCCAATTTTGCACAAAGCGGTGCGGACTGTCGTTCAGGTACATTTTCGGGGTATTCTTTTGCCAGTATGCGCCCTCGAAATCGTGGTTTGGAAACCATACCTCTTCCGTTGCGCCATAGAAACTTTCAAGATTGAAAAGTCCACAGTGCGCGATGAAGGTTTTGAATCGCTTGTTGTGGTTACCCGCCAGCCAGTACACCGCGTAGCCGCCAAAACTCGCACCCACGGCGCCCATGCGCGAAGCATCCACAAAAGGTTCTTTGGCCGCAGCATCAGTAGCGGAGAGGTAATCTTTCATCGCATCGCCCCAACGCCCGGTGATGGCGTCGTTCCAAGCTGCGCCCGATCCGGGCATCCCACGGCGACAAGGCGCCACGATCACATAACCCTGCGAGGCCATAAGCGCAAGATTCCAACGATAGGAGAAAAATTGAGAGAGGGCAGATTGTGGCCCGCCTTGACAATACACCAGCGTGGGGTATTTTTTGTTCGGGTCAAAATTGGGCGGCAGCACGTACCAAACGTTCATGTCCTTGCTGTCGAAGGTCTTCACGGTACGGCGCTCCACCGTGGGTTTGGCGAGGTTTTTCCAAATATCGTCGGTGACAAAAGTGCGTTGGGTAGCTGCGCCATTTTGTGGGTTTACCACATAGATTTCAGCAGGGCTCACAAGGGAAACGCGGGTTGTTACCAATTGATTGCCAGCCAGTTTGAGGGCGGTATAGTCGTGCGTCCCGTTCGTGATGCGGCGTATTTTTTTGTCAGCAATATTGATTTGGTAAATCTGCTGCGTGAAATTTTCCGAGCTCGTAAAATAGAGCGATTTGCTGTCGGCAGCCCAGGTGGGGTTATTGGCTTCGAAGGCCCAGCCAAGGGTAAGTTCGTCGCGCTGTTGGGTGCGGGTGTCCAGGAGCATCAGGCGCGGGCGGTCGGCTTCATAGCCTGCCGTGGCCAGGCTCGTCCACACGAGGTAATGCCCGTCGGGCGAAAAAACCGGGTCGCGATCATATCCGCGCAGGTCAGATCG
>JACMMM010000472.1 GCA_014379065.1 Saprospiraceae bacterium | reverse complement strand
GTGCTAAACCCTAAAATTCGGGATGACCCATATTCCTAGATGGGAAACATCTATTTTTCGCGCAAAATCAATCCGTAAATGCGCCTATTTACCCTGTTTGCCTTCGCACTTTTGCTCTCCCCTACCCTGTCCAAAGCCCAAAGCCTCCCCCTGGAACGCCGAAGCGACTGGACGACAGCTGGACGACAATCCCCCATCCCGGATTATAGCAAAGTACTCAATATACTCAATTTTGGCGGCTCAGGAGACAGTGCGACACTCAATGAAATCCCATTCCAACAAGCCGTTGCAGCCTTGCAAGGCCAGCCGGGAGTAATATATTTCCCCCCAGGAAAGTACCTCTTCCACAACCCTATCCACTTGCGCGACAGCCTCATCGTGCGGGGTGAAGGGTCACCATTCACTACCTTATACTTTGACCTTGGGAGCACACAGCAAAACTGTATCGTGTCGCGTGGCACCATCGTCCACGACAGCAGCGCCTTTCCACTGACCCAAAGCGCAGTACGGGGCGACACCCTCCTATACGCCGAGACTGATCTGAAACCTGGCGATTGCGCAAGGCTTCAATTCGACGACAGCCTCCTGATTTTTTCCAGCTGGGCACTCGGTTCGGCAGGGCAATTGTTCGACGTTTTGGCCGCCACCGACAGCGAAATTCTAGTGAATCACCCCCTGCGCCTGGACTGCGATTGGGCGCTCCACCCACGGTTGCGCAAGATTGATCCAGTAGATGACGCCGGATTGGAATGCCTGAAAATCAAACGCTTAGACCCAAATGTGCCCATAGGCTCCAACATCCTTTTTGAACATTCACGACGATGCTGGCTGGTAGGGGTGGAAAGCGAAGTATGTAATTTCGCCCATTTTACTTTTGATGGCAGCACCCATTGCGAAGTGTACGGTTGCTATGCCCACGACGCTTTTGCTTATGGCGGCAGCGGTCAGGGTTACGGTCTCGTGCTCGAATTCACCTCCAGCGACAACCGCGCCCAAAACAACATTTTCAAACACCTGCGCCATTCCATGCTCCTCCAAAGTGGCGCGAACGGCAATGTTTTGGGCTACAATTTTTCTACCGATCCAATCTGGGTAGAATTCCCCAATGATGCTGCGGGCGAAATCGTGCTGCACGGCAATTACCCTTCGTACAATCTTTTCGAGGGCAATATCTGCGAGAATATCCGTCCCGATGGATCGCACGGCAACAACGGCCCCTTCAATACCCTATTCAGGAATCGTACCACCGGCTATGGTTTGATCACGACCGAGCCGAACTATCAGCATTCGCTCAATATCCTGGGCAACGAGATCGTGCCGGGCGGTTTATTCCAGGGTCTTTATGTCGTAAGCGGTACCGACCATTTTGAACAGGGCAACAGTCAAGGCGGAGCCATCGTCCCTGCGGGCACTCCCGCGCAGGAAGACACTTCGCTCTATTTCAGGCAATTGCCTTCCTTTTTGTCTGGTACGAATTTCCTGATCGGGCCGCCATCAGCCTTCAATACCGCGTCCATCCCCGCCAAAGACAGGTTCTTTTCCGGGAATGAAAAAACCGACTGCGAGGCCCGAACAGGTTTGATCGTGGGCAGCTTTGAGCCTCCATCTGCCGCCTTTCAATTCGGCGTTTACCCCAATCCTGCTTCTGCAGAATGCTTCGTTTTTATGGGAGTACCAGGCGCGGTAGAGATTTTTGACCTGTCGGGAAAATGCCGGTTTTCCTCAGAGAATGTTGATGGAAAACTCCGCATCCCTTGTGCGTATTGGCCAGCAGGTTTGTACCTAGTGCGGGCAAAATGTGCTGGAAAAACGGCTGCGAAATTTATGTTAAAAATGCCTTAAAGTAATGGTCAAGTCGGGATAAAAATGAAAGAACCGCCGCCGTACCTTAGCGCCGCCGCCGAGCCTCGCCACGCTTTAGGCTTGAGCGTTTTTTGATTGCCTAACCAAAATCTTTGGACTTTGGACTTTTGGACGTTGGACGTTGGACTTTTCGGCACGAAGGTTTTTTGTAGCCGTAAATTTCAAATCAACCAAGTTCAATGCCTATTGTCCAAAATCCAAAATCATTAAATTTATGCAAGAATTAGGACACAAAAACCCCAACGCCAACCTTCAAGATCTCGGGCTTAAAAACTTAAAAACTGCTTACTGGAACCTCTCCCCGGAAGAATTGGTGGAGCATACCATTTCAAAAGGCATGGGCCAATTGGCCGATTCAGGCGCCTTGGTCATCTACACGGGCGAATTCACGGGCCGTTCCCCTGATGATCGCTTTATCGTGAAAGACAGCATTACGGCCAACAAGGTGAACTGGGGGAAAGTGAACCTAGCCTTCGAGCCCAAGAAATTCGACGCACTGTGGCGCAAAGTGTGCAGTTATATGCGAAAAAAAGACGTCTACGTCCGCGATGTAGAAGCCAACGCCAGCGCGAACCCCGAATACCGCCTTCGTGCTCGCGTGGTGACGGAATACCCATGGAGCAATCAATTCGCCAGCAATATGTTCCTCCGCCCGGACCATAAGGAATTGGAGCATTTTGAACCGCGTTGGACGGTGCTTTGTGTTCCAGGATTCAAAGCTGACCCGGCGGTGGATGGCACCCGCCAACACAATTTTGCCATCGTGAACGTTAAAAAACGTCGCCTGCTCATCGGCGGCACGGGTTATACGGGCGAAATCAAAAAAGGGATTTTCTCGGTCATCAACTTTGTATTGCCCACGCGCACCAAAGATGCGCTGCCCATGCACTGCTCTGCCAATGTGGGTCATGATGGAGACATCGCCCTTTTCTTTGGCCTTTCCGGCACTGGCAAAACGACCCTCAGTGCCGACCCCAACCGCCCGCTTATTGGTGACGACGAGCATGCTTGGGCCACGGGAGAAGTGTTCAATTTCGAGGGCGGTTGCTATGCTAAAACAATTGACCTCACTGCCGAAAAAGAACCCGATATCTTCCGTGCTATCCGCCACGGGGCAATTTTGGAAAATATCAAATTCTTCCCGGGCACCCGCGCCGTAAACTATGCCGACCGCAGTATCACGGAAAACACCCGTGTCTCGTACCCCATTAACCACATCGAAAACGCCGTAAGCCCCAGCCGTGCCGTCGGCGACCCAAAAAACATTTTCTTTCTCACTTGCGACGCTTATGGCATACTACCGCCCATTTCCCGGCTTACGGCAGAACAGGCGATGTACTTTTTCATCAGCGGCTACACGGCTCGTGTTGCAGGAACAGAAGTCGGCGTAAAAGAGCCAAAATCAACCTTTTCGGCTTGTTTCGGAGCACCTTTCCTACCCTTGCACCCAGCCAGTTACGCTGATCTTTTGGGCAAAAAACTCCGCAAGAGCAAGGCAAAAGTTTGGCTCATCAACACGGGTTGGGTTGGTGGCCCGTATGGAGTAGGCAACCGGATCAAATTGCCCTACACCCGCGCTATGATCACGGCAGCACTCAACGGTGGCCTGGACGATGTGGCGTTTGAAAAACACCCCGTGTTTGGCATGGAAATCCCAATGGCCTGCCCGGGCGTACCGAGCGATATTCTAAATCCGCGCAACACTTGGGCGGACAAAGCGGAATACGATGCAAAAGCCAAGTCGCTGGCAAAGGAGTTTGTCCAGAATTTTGAAAAATACACCGATCAAGCCAGCGCGGAAATTGTGGCAGCTGGGCCGAAAGGGTAGCGCTATTTTTTGACTGGGTACGTTTACGAAAACTTTTAAAGTTTCGTAAACGTACCCAGTCTATTGTACTTTGAGATATTTATGAAAATTATCCTTGGCATTTCTGGCTCCATCGCAGCGTATAAAGCGGCCTTTCTGACACGTTTGTTCGTAAAACAAGGAGATGAGGTGCAAGTGTTGATGACGGAATCGGCCAAGGCATTTGTCGCCCCACTAACGCTTTCCACCCTTTCCAAACGGCCCGTTCTTACAGAGGTCGTTTCAGAATCGGGCTGGAACAACCATGTAGAGCTCGGGCTGTGGGCCGATGCGCTCCTTATCGCTCCGGCCACCGCGAACACCTTGGCCAAGCTTGCAAACGGTTTGTGCGACAACATTTTGAGTGCTGTTTACCTCTCCGCCCGATGCCCCGTTTTTGTGGCGCCGGCCATGGACCTGGATATGTGGCACCACCCGGCCACTCAGGCCAATATACAGCGGTTGCAGGAACATGGGGTGCAAATTATCCCCGTAGGCCATGGCGAGTTGGCCAGTGGACTTGTGGGCGATGGCCGCATGGCGGAACCCGAAGAGATTTTGGCGTTTGTTATGGCGCGGCTTTCACAAACGTCAGCCAAAACTAAAGTAGTTGCTGAGAATTTGACAATCCCGAAAACATCGGGATTGTCAAATTTGAGAGCACTGGTCACAGCAGGCCCTACTTTTGAACCCCTGGACCCAGTGCGTTTTTTGGGCAATCATTCCACAGGAAAAATGGGCATTGCGCTGGCAGAAGCAATGGCACGAGAAGGGGCCGAAGTAAGTTTGGTGTTGGGACCTACCGATTTGAGGCCCGTTAATCCAGCGATCAAGGTGATTTCCGTCATGTCGGCAAAGGAAATGCATGAGGCATGTGAGGCCGTTTTTTCAGGCATGGACATCATAATCCTCGCAGCAGCTGTGGCCGATTACAGACCCAAGGAGTTTTCAGAAACAAAAATTAAAAAGAAAGAGGGCGACCTTTCACTCGAATTGGTAAAAACCGTGGACATCGCGGCAACCCTTGGAAAGGTCAAGAAAAACCACCAAGTTTTCGCGGGCTTTGCCCTCGAAACCAACGATGAAACGTCGAATGCCTTGCAAAAACTGGAGAAGAAAAATTTCGATTTTATCGTGCTCAATTCGATGCGCGACGCCGGGGCAGGCTTCGGCCATGATACCAACCAAATCAGCATTTTGCGGCGCGACGGTTCGCGCACAGATTTTCCGCTGAAAAGCAAATTGGAAGTAGCGGACGATATTGTCGCAGAAATTTGCAAGAGAGCCAACCCAAGGCAGTCATAATGCGTCAGGGCCTTGCAGGCTGCAAGCCGCTCTATTTTCAAGCAGAATTATCATCGCTCTATGAATAAGAAAATCGCCTTTTTTTTCGCGCTTTCCATTTGTTTTTCAACGCTTTACGCACAAGGTGAGCTAAACGCCAGCGTACGCGTGAGTACCCCGCAGCTTCAGCGCAACGACCGCAAGGTGTTTGACCAATTGGAGGTCTCACTCAAAGATTTTTTAAACAACACCAAATGGACCAACGACAATTTTGAGCCTGAGGAGCGTATCAAGTGCAATTTTATCCTCACGATCTCCAAAGAGTTGGATGGCAACTACTTTGAAGCCGAGTTAGCGGTTCAAGCCACGCGCCCCGTATATGGCAGTGGTTACGACACGCCGCTGCTTTCGCATCTGGACAAAGATGTGATCTTTACATACGAGCAGAATCAGCCGATTGAGTTTTTGCGCGAAAACCCAGACAATCAGAACCTTTCGTCGCTGCTGGCCTTTTATGTCTATATTATTTTAAGCATGGATTACGATTCCTACTCTCAGTATGGCGGTGAACAGCATTTGCTGACCGCAGAGAAAATCGTGACCAATATCCAGAATTCCAGCACCAATTCCGCACCGGGCTGGCGTCCTGGTGACGGCGGCAAAAACCGCAACCGGTATTGGGTCATGGAAAACCTGCTCAATCCGCGTATGAGGCCCTTCCGCAATGCGATATACACCTACCACCGAAAAGGTTTGGACACGTTCACCACCAATCCCGACCAGGGCAAAGCGGCCATTTTGCTTGCCTTGGAAGACATAGACAAGGTGAGCGCAGCTTACTTCAATTCCATGATCATCCAAATGTTTTCTTATGCCAAAAAAGATGAACTGGTGGAAATGTGGAAAATTGCGCCCAAGGCCCAGAAAGACCGCGTCATTCAAATCATGTCAAAAATAGACCCGGCGAATACGCAACGATATCGGGAAATCGGAAGCTGAGCACAACATTTGAATTGCTTCAACGAGAAGCAAG
>JACMMM010000471.1 GCA_014379065.1 Saprospiraceae bacterium | reverse complement strand
TAAAGACGGGGTTAAGTCATTCACAACGTAATGACTTAACAGGATTGGCCAACGCCGCCTTCACCGACTGAAACCCCACCGTCAAAAACGCAATCCCCACTGCCAACAAACCCGCAGCGGCGAACATCCACCAAGAAATTTCGATGCGGTACGCAAAATTCGAAAGCCATTTTTGCATAAAATAATAGGCAATTGGCGACGCGATGACGATGGAAATCAGCACCAATTTCAAAAAGTCTTTGGCCAAAAGACTGGTAATGCCCGCGACGGATGCACCGAGCACCTTGCGGATGCCGATTTCCTTGGTGCGCTGCTCGGCAGTAAACGTGGCCAAACCGAACAGTCCCAAACAGGAAATCAGGATGGCGATAAAAGTGAAGAAACCCACGACGTACGACAGGCGGCCTTCGGCTTGGTAGTTTTTCTGGAACTCCTCATCCAAGAAACTGTATTCCATCGGTTCTGCCGGTACGATTTTTTCCCACGCGGATTCGACGGCCTGCAAACCCGCCGCCAAATTCCCCGCTTTCAGATGAACAACGAGGTAATTGTAGTTTCCGCCCATATTGAGCGTAAAGGCGAACGGGGTGATGGGCAGGTGCAAATCCTCGAAGTGAAAATCCTTGGTCACCCCGACGACTATAAAGGTTTCCGTCCGGTTTGCGGCGGAAATCGGTTGACCAATGGCTGCTTCGGGAGAGGGGAAGCCCAATTCGCGGACAGCGGTTTCGTTCAGGATGATCCGATTGTTGGTATCTGCCGCAAATTCCTTGGAAAAGAGCCTTCCTGCGACGGGTGCTATGCCCAAGGTGTGCAGGTAGTCGAAATCAACGCGATTGGTGCGTGTAGTTTGGGCTTCGTCCGGGTTTTGCCCCGCACGATAAAAATTGGCATCCTCGGGGTTGAAAATGCCCGGATAATAGGCGGATGCGCCCACGGATTCGATTTGGGCATGGCTCGTCAAAGCATTTTTCAATGCGGCCACGCCCGATTTTGCCTGCGTACCGCGCAAGGGTATCACCAACTGTTGGTCTTTTTCAAAGCCCAAATCCGCCGAACGCAGGTAGTCCATTTGGCGGCCAATAATGAGTGCTGCCACGATCAGTACCACCGAGAGCGTAAACTGGAACACGACCAAGCCTTTGCGGATGGACACGGTGGCCCATGCGTTCGGCAATCGGCCTTTCAGCACGGCCATCGGCTTTAAAGATGAAAGGTAAAGTGCCGGATAACTCCCTGCGACCAAACCCGTCAGGAGGCTGACCCCTAAAAACGCCCCGACCAGAGCAAGGCCCTGTGTGCCGGAAAACGAAAGGTGTTTCCCCGATACTTGCTCTAAAACTGGGATAAAAACGCCCGTCAAGCCGAGTGCGAGCAAAAACGCCAAGGTGCTGAACAACAGCGATTCGCTCAAAAACTGCCGAACCAATCTTGTTTTTTCTGCGCCCAAAGCCTTGCGGACACCGATTTCCACAGCGCGTTTGGAGGCACGGGCCGTGGAGAGGTTCATAAAATTGATGCAACCAATCAGCTAGGTAAAAAAGGCGATGGAGGCTAAAATATACAAGTATGTCATGCTGCCGTTGGGCGTGACATTGTGCGTCATATCGGTGCGCAAGTGGATGTCGCGGACGGCGGTCAATACCTGTTTTTTGTCAAAACCCGCTGCTTGGAGGTCTTTGCGCATGTATTTTTCCACAAAAGCGGGCATTTTGGCCTCCAATGCCTGGGCATCGGTGCCGGGCAGCAGTTTCAGGTAGGTGAACATAAAATTGTTGCCCGCCATGCCCGTTTGTGATTGGGTGTATGCTTCTAAACCGCCGCTCGCAAACGACATGAAAAAACGGGCATCAATGTGCGTCGGCACCCTTCCGGGTTTGAAAACACCGGTGACCGTGTAGTTGCCTTTGTCGTTCGTGTTGCTCTCCACTTCCACGACCTTTCCCAAGGCGCGGTCGCTGCCAAACATTTTATGCGCAATTTCCTCGGACAACACAATAGACATACCGCTTTGGAGTGCCGATTGGGCGCTGCCTTCCACGAAATCGTACTGGAAAAAGTCAAAAAACGTACTGTCCACCAAGTAGCCGCCCGTTTCGTAAAAAATGCGGTCCGCCCCGCCCGCGACGCGGTGGCGCAACAAGGTTTTGTCATCCACAAACAGCCCGGTCAGCCGGGTTGTACTGGCGATTTCAGCGTACTCTTGCCGCAACGCTGCCGCCAAATGAGGCGAGGAAGCCGCCGTTTTTTTCTCCCCATCGCTGTTGACGAACACCGTGTTGACTTGGTAAAGTTGCTCCACATCGGGGTGTTGCGTATCGTAGGAGCATTCGTCCCGAATGTAGAGGCAGATGAGCATACAACAGGATAGACCAGCCGCCAAGCCGACGATGTTGATAGTAGAGAACATCTTGCTTTTTAGCAAGTTGCGCCAGGCTATTTTGATATGGTTGATAGTCATTTTGCTTTATCGTTATTTAATCAAAGGTTTTGTATGGCCTCACTCGCTCCGCAACGACTTCATCTCGCTAAAGACGTGATCAAATCATTCGCTGCGCAATGATTTGACCGGATTGGCCAACGCCGCTTTCATACTCTGAAAACTCACCGTCAAAAAAGCGATCAAAATGGCGGCTAAACCCGCCAGTACGAACATCCACCATTGCATATCGATGCGGTAAGCAAAATCGGAGAGCCATTTATTCAT
>JACMMM010000470.1 GCA_014379065.1 Saprospiraceae bacterium | reverse complement strand
TGCACTTACCACCCCATGGGCGAGGATTTCTTCTTTTGAAATATCCTCATCGTGCCCTTCTTCTGCCTTTGTCGTTGGTGTGATGATGGGTGCTGGAAAAGGATCGCTTTCCCGCAATCCCTCGGGCAAGGTCACGCCGCATAAAGTGCGAAGTCCTGAGGCATAAGTCCGCGCCGCATGGCCGACTAAATACCCTCGGATGACCATTTCCACCCGCACCGGTTCACAACGCCAACCGATGGCGACGTTTGGGTCGGGCGAAGAAATCAGCCAATTCGGGCAAATGTCGCTGGTAGATTGCAGGGCAAAAGTGGCAATCTGGTTCAATACCGCGCCTTTGTGCGGGATAGCACGGGGGAGAATGTGATCGAATGCCGAAATACGGTCGCTGGCTATCATTACCAAGCGTTCGCCCAGAGAATATACATCGCGGACTTTGCCGCGGTAAAAGGCCGTTTGACCAGGGAGTTGAAAATTAGTTTCACGAAGAGCGTTCATAGGGGCAAAGGTCGGAAAAGACTGTTGACTTTTGACTGTTGACTTTTGACCGTTGACTTTTGACCTTGACCGTTGACCGTTGACTTTTGACCGTTGACCGTTGACTTTTGACCATTGACCGTTGACCTTAATCCCAAAAAGCAATGTGCCCATATCTTCATTTGTGTGAAAATATGGGCACATTGCATGCAAACATATTGAGTCAATAGCCAACTGTCAATGGTCAATAGTCAATAGTCAACGGTCAAAAGTCCTCACTGCAGCACCACTTCCCGCTCCGACATCATTTTGCGGATGTTGATGAGCGCATAGCGCATACGCCCAAGTGCCGTATTGATACTGACGCGGGTAAGGCCAGCGATTTCTTTAAAACTCATGTCGGCGTAATGACGCAAAATGACTACTTCGCGCTGTTCGGGTGGAAGCCCGTCCACCAAATGGCGGATTCGGTTGTGCGTTTCAGAGCGCATAATGATGGTTTCGGGGCCTTCGTCGCTCACGCGAAGTACGTCGAAGATGTCGAAGTCTGGATTGGGATTGATGTGGGCGCGGCGTTTGTTGCGTCTGTGGTAATCTACGCACATATTGTACGAGATACGCATGGCCCATTGCACGAATTTGCCTTCGTGGTTGTACTTCCCCTTGCGGAGCGTGTCAATGATTTTGATAAAAACTTCCTGAAAGATGTCTTCCGCGAGGGCGCGGTCTTTCACAAAGAGATAGATAGAGGTGTAGATTTTTGCCTTGTAACGAGCGAGAAGCGTCTCAAAGGCTTGTTCATCACCATCTGTGTAGCGTGCGATCAGTTCATGATCGTGAAGCATTGGCATAACTTGCATGAGCAATAGGTTTTGCTGTTAACCAGTTAAATTGATTCAGAAATTTAATTGGTGTACAAGTTTGAGCCGATACGCAGAAAGTAAGTTGGTGAGAAAAATGATTGAGCAGGAAGCCCTTTAACGATGCCAAATGTATGGGCTTATTATTTGTGAGGGAAACTTTTTTTGCAGTTTTAACAAAAAATTTCTCGGTGCGCAGGCAACCCACGAATTTTCGTCTTAAAAATTTGGCAAATGGGCTACTTTTGCCACCGAATCCAGAACAAAGTTGGGCGCAACTTTTTTCGACCGATTGCCTTATTAAAGGTTTAGCAACCAAGCTGCCACGCCACCCCTCGCAACTGCGCCACCATCACCCACATTTTTAAAGCGGCACGGCAGCATTCTTCTCATGGAAATTGCCATAGTAGTCGTCCTCATTGTCCTGCACGGATTTCTCGTGCTGGGTGAAATCGCGCTCCTCACCTCCAAACGCTCGCGTCTTGAGGGGGAAAAAATGAAGGGCAATCGCAATGCGGCCATAGCTGTTGATCTCCTCGACAACATTGACCGGTATCTTTCCGCAATGCAGATCGGTATCACGCTCATTAGTATTGTGGAGGGCGCATACGCAGGGGTAGCCATCGGGCACCAATTAGAGCCGTTCGTTGCAAAATTCCCGGCTGCTGCACCTTACGCCGAGCAAATCTCAATTTCAATCGTTGTTACCCTCATTACGTATTTCTCTCTGATTGTGGGCGAATTGGCCCCAAAATACATAGCCATTCAATACGCTGAATCGCTGGCCATCGCTTGCGCCCCAGTGATGAATTACATCACCAAATTTACAGGGCCAATTTCGACATTCCTGAGTTGGAGCACCAAATTGTTTATGCGCATGCTGTTCATAAAACCCAACGACCAGCAGAGTATTTCGGAAGACGAGATAAAACTGATGGTGAAAATGGCGAACCAACAGGGGGTACTGGAGCAAAAGGAGAGTGAATTCATCACCAACATACTCCGTTTTGCTGATCGGGATGCCTATACGATTATGACGCACCGCAACGATGTGGAATGGATTGACATCAAGGAGGATATGGAAGAGAATGACCGCGTTATCCGTGAAAGCGGCTACACAAAGTTCCTGCTATGCGACGACGACATAGAAAACATCATCGGCGTGGTGAAACTCCGGGATTATATTGGCAATCGAGACAGACCAGACTTTGATCTGCGCAAAATCATTACCCAGCCGCTTTACATCCCGGAAACGATGAACGCGCTGAAAATTCTGGAACGATTCCGAAAAGAACGCAATTATTTTGCTGTAGTGGTGGATGAATACGGCTCAACACAAGGCATTATTACCCTCCACGACCTGACGGAAAACATCTTCGGCACCCTGCCTGATCTGGACGACGCAGAAGACCCCGACATTGTCACCCGAGAAGACGGCAGTCTCTTAGTGGACGGTATGATCCCGATTGACGAACTGCGCGAAACGCTTAGTCTCAAGGAATTTGATTTTGAAGATGCAGATTATTCCACTTTGGCCGGCTTTATCCTTTACAAACTCAGCGAAATCCCGAAAGTGGGCGATAAGCTGAAAACGGAGGGTTATTGTTTTGAGATTGTGGACATGGATAAGAGCAAGATTGACAGGGTCTTAGTGAGCAAACTTCCGGAAGAAGCGTAAGTGTCAAGTCGCAGTTGGCAGTAGCAATTAGCAGTGCAGCGTTTTACTTATATGCGTGTCCTTTGCAATAAATACATCACGAATAAATTTCAGCATTGATGAAACACCTTTTCACGCTCGCACTCCTCGTCATCGCCAACTTTGTAGCCGCACAGGCAGGCCCTAACAACCCAGATTACAAGAAAGCCGTTGAAATTGGCTTGGGTGAACTCCAAAAAGGCCAGTGCCAACCTTGCATCGAAGCTTATGAGCGGGCTTTTGTTATTTCCAAACACAGCGCGTTGAGCCATCTCCGTGCTGCTCGCTGCGCCCAGATGTGCAACGACATGGCCAAAGCCGAAGCATTGGCCAATAAGGCCGTTGAAATCAGTTGGGACATGGCTGCCCAAGTGTTGCAGAATTACACCGACGATCCTGAGCTCACCCCTTTACGCGATTCCGATTTGGGCAAAAAAACGCTGGAAAAAGCCGAATCGGCGGCTAGGGCCTCTGGTTTTAATGCTGAACTGGCCAAAGAACTTGATCTACTCAAAGAGGAAGATCAAAAATATCGCCGCCTGAACGACGAGTATCACTCCAAATATACGCAGGATTCCCCTGAATATCAAAGTTTTATGCATGATTGGTTGCTGAGCGATTCACTCTGCCTCGCTAAAGCCGAAGCTATTATTCTGCAATACGGCTACCCGGGCAAATCACTCGTGGGAGAGTCTCGGCAAGATGCTATTTGGCTCGTAATACAACATGCTCCGCTCGAAAAACAGGAGAAATATTTTCCGCTCATAGACGCAGCGGCACAAAAGGGCGAGATGCGTAAATCATCTTGGATTTTGCTGGTGGATCGAATTCGGATGCACAAAGGCAAGCCACAGATTTATGGGTCTCAAGTAGTGCGCGATGAAACCACGGGCGGGTGGAAATTCCACGAAATAGAAAATGAGGCCGATGTGAACAAACACCGCGCTGAAGTCGGCCTCGGTCCGCTTGAGGAATATGCTCAGAGGATGGGTGTGACGTGGAAACCGAAATAGGGACGTTGGACAGTGGACGTTGGACGTTGGACTTACTCGCAACCGGTATTATCAACTTGGAATTTGGAACTTTCAACTAATAATAAATTAGATCCCTTCAAAAACCGCTTGACCAAGAATTTCCGGCATTTTGGGAAATGGGCACGACGGCAGGGCATTACTTGTTTTCGGGTGTATGACAATGATATCCCGGGAACGCCTTTAGCCGTGGATATTTATGAAAGTATCGTACACATCGCGGAGTATGAGCGCGATCACGGCATGGATCCTGACCAACACGCTGCTTGGCTGGCCGAATGTGTACAAGTTGCTTCAGAAGTGCTTGATATTCATCCAGATAGTATTTTTTTAAAATACCGGCAACGACAAAAAGGGCTGCGGCAATACGAGCGTTTTTCCCGCGCAGGGGCAGAGTACATTGTACACGAAAACGGCTTGAATTTCATGATCCGCCCGGCAGACTATCTGGATGTTGGCCTGTTTCTCGACCACCGCAACACCCGGCAAATGGTGCGCAAGGAGGCTGCGGGAAAGCGCGTACTAAATCTTTTTGCTTACACGGGCTCATTCTCGGTATACGCGGCAGCAGGTGGCGCGGCTTCTACCCTGACCGTGGACATGAGTAACACTTACTTGCAATGGGCCGACCGCAACCTCGCATTAAACGGTTTCTCTACCGGCCCCCATCGCTTGTTGCAAGCAGATGTTACCTCGTGGCTGCGCGAGCCTGTACGCGAACATTTTGACCTGATCATACTAGACCCACCCACCTTTTCGAACAGCAAGCGGATGCATGGCACGCTCGACACCCAACGCGACCATGTGTGGATGCTAAACTCAGCACTGCAACTTTGTGCGCCGGGTGGAGCAATTTGGTTTTCAACCAACTACCGCCGTTTTAAACTGGAAGAACAAGCCATCCGGGCTTCTGAAATCCGCGACATTTCAAAGCAGACGGTGCCAGAAGATTTTCGGAACGAGAAGATTCACCAATGTTTCAAAATCTTGAAATAGGGTTATTTCGTCATTGTGATACCAAGCAAATGACCCAATGACTCTAATGACGAAATGACCCCAATGACTTCAATGACCCCAATGACGATCACAACCCCTTCACGTCCACATTCACCTTCCCAGTTGAAAAAAGATTGACCCTGATACCTGTGGGGGTCACGCGGGTATCTTGCACAGCAACACTGTCGAGCGCACCGTAAAGGGTTATGCCAGGTTGGATCTGATAATTGCTGAGCGTTTGCTGCACAGCGTTTTTCACTTCGGCAATATTCTGTGCGAGTGGAAATGTCATACTCGCCGCCATTTTCTTTTTGATGGTTCCTTGAAATATCCAAGAAGCTGAACGAAGGAGGAATTTGCGCGTATCTACATGAAAATCAAGGTCTTTTACCTCGATTTGATTTTTCGCTGGGTTGAATTCAGGCCGACCAATGAAATAGATGTGACCATTGAACGAGCCGCTTAGCGTAGTATTCACCACCACCTTGTCGTTGTTGCCCCAAAGCGCTAGGTCTTCGACTTTCACCTTCTTTTTCCCGGATTCAAAAACCTGTCCGATCATGATGTTTTTAGCCAAACGCTCGGCTTCAGCAAAGGGTACATCGGTGGCAAAACGCATTTGAAAATCGTCGGGGGCTTCTGTAAGCAAGGTCAGGTTGGGAAGAAAGGAGTTTTCCCGAAAGGTCGGTTTTTCTCCAAAGGACACGTCGTTGAGGCACTCAACGGCGATTTTGGTTTGCAAGGCATCATTGTAGGTCGTGAGCGGCGTGAGGCCGATGCTGAGCGGGGTGGTTTTTGACCACATTCGATAGGCTTCATCTATCAACACGGGCTGTTGGATGGCTTCCCAAGCCTCTTGGACGTAAGGCCGGAGGTTGATTTGTTGGCTCACATATTGGTCGAGCGTTTTGCTGAGGGTCTTTTTGCTGCGGTTCAGGACGATGTTGGCGATGGTTTCAACGCTGATATCGCCTATGCCCGTTTTTAAGATTGGACGGCTAATCCATTCGTGGTATTCGACTTCGGTCTGAGTGCTGAGGCTCCAGTCGGGGTTGATATTGAAGGTTGTTTTGAAGTTTAAGGCGAGTTCTCCTTCTGCCTCGGCTGCGGCACCAAAGACGAGCTCTTTTTTCATCCAGAGCTTGAGCGGTACGCGGTATTTCACCGTGTTTCCCGCAAAAAACAGATTGATGTCCTGACTTTTCCAGGCGTTCATCATCAGTCCGTCGTGGCCATTGTCGTCGTAGGAGTAGTCTTCGAAAAGTGCTTTTCCATTGAGTCTTGTATTGAGCGAACGCAGTATTTCATCAACAGAGATACTGACCGGGATGCTGAGGGTGGAGGGCACGGGGGCGGGGTCGGCAGTGGCGTTGTACTGCTCGGCGGGTAAAGGCGCGTTGGTGTATTTTGCGGTGGTGCAAAAGGCGAAGAGCGAGAGGAGGGGGAGGAGTTTGTATGCGTGCATAGTGGGGGGATGAATTAGGATTGGCTTGATTATAAAGGATTTAACAGGATTTTGGAACCCTATAATCGAAAGCAAAGGAAGTGGATGATTATCCTAAATGCTATATCAAACCGATATGGAAGGCCTTAAATGCCGTACCCCGTTTTTATCTTGCTTTTGAAGTCGGTAGCATCGATGGCAGACTCGGGTTCGACCTTATATTCGTCCAGGCGACGATCTAATTCTGCTAGTTCTTCTTCTGAAAACTCCAAGGCTTTAGAATTCGATGGACGGAGTTTTTCTGGCAAAAGTTCCTCGTCTGTAGCGTTTGCGGCCCAAAGAATGGCCTCTCTGTGTTGCGCCATAGACGGGTCGCGCAAGATTTCTTCGAGTGCTGGATCGTATTCGGAGCATGTTTGCTGCATAGTTTCAAAATTTTCGTTGAATGTCAAAAGCGTCGTAAAACTTTTTTACTGCTTGGATTAGACTGTTTTTGTTGAGCATGATGGAAAGATTTTATTTCAAAGGTAAGGGGAAAATGGTTTTTCAAACCCCGCCCCTCTCAGGAACGTGTATGAAATAAAGTGGTAATCAACCTTAACCCGAGCTGTCATTCCGACGCAGGAGGAATCTGGCCAGGGGCAACTGACCATCAGTTGTTTAACCAGATTCCTCCTTCGTCGGAATGACAGCTCGGGTAGGCAAGTTTGTTACATTATTTTTTGACCGGTCTTAGACCCCATTTTTTCAATCCCGATTCTCGGGACGCCTTCGGCGAAAAAAAGTGCAGAGGGTAAAAGCGTAAGCGTACAAGAGGGTTACTCCCCCCCCACGGCCCTGGCAACGCGAAAACCGCCGCTGAAGTGCCTGTTAGTCCGATTGCTCCTGGTGCGGTAAGCGACCCGGCAAAGAGTGTCATTAAGGTTCCAAGACCCGCCGCGCAACACAGCACGTTCCTGTTCGCCACCAGTCATCCAAGCCGAGCCGTCGGCTGGGGCACCTTCGTAGTTTTCATGCCAAGCATCTGCGCACCACTCCCATACATTGCCGCTCATGTCGTGAAGTCCAAGTTCATTGGTTCTTTTTTCACCGACTGGGTGAGTTTTGCAATTATTCTTTTGGATGTTATCCCAATTCCATTCTCCAGACATTTTTTTTTCGCCAGAATTTTCCCAGTACCATGCAACTTCGTCGACATTGTTGCCCCCAGCAAATTTGTAGCCCTTTGAGAGCGTACCACCCCGTGCTGCAAACTCCCATTCAGCCTCGGAAGGCAAGTGATATTGCGCTCCCGTTTTTTCTGAAAGCCACTTGCAGTATTCTTGCGCATCTTCCCAATAGACATTGATGACAGGTTGTCTGCCGCGCCCCCAGCTTTGGTCTTTGGGTTTTTCTTTGCCATTGTCCGAGCAAAAAGCATCGTACTCATCAAAAGTGATCGGATATTTCCCCATCCAAAAAGAAGGAACGCTGACCCGGTGGATAGGCTTTTCTGAATCGTCTTCATCGCTACCCATCTGGAAATTACCTCCCTCTACAAAAACCATTTCTGGCCCGCCGGGCATATCACGCATGGTTTGGCCGTTTTTGGGGCGGACAGCCTCCTTGGCAGTGGCTTCCTTAGTTTGTTCAATTTCAACAAGTGCAAATAATGCTGCTTCAAGGTGAATACCCATAGAGAAGTCACGAATATACTTTTGATAAGCCGCTTCCTTGGCAGTTTCTTCTGCAATCTCCCAAGCAGCATGATCTGCCTCTTCTCGTTGAAGCCGCTCTTTTTTTTCACGTTTTTTCCTTGCGGCTTCTCCTTTGGCTTTCAATTCGTTTACACATTTTTCTCGCTGTTTTTCCAATCCTTCCCGACTTGGTTCAAAACCTTCTTCCCATAGTGTTAGGCTGGCATTTAAAAGAGTATTGGCTTCTATCCATTTCTTTTTCTGAATGAGAGAAGTAACTTGGACAGTTAGATCTGCGTATTCCTGCTGACGTTGCAGAAACATCATTCGGCCATTGCGCAAATCTTGTATCTTCTCCACCAAAATATCAACCTCTCTAAAAATCGTCAAATACGCCTCATCCGCATGATGCCAATACTGATCAACTATTGGATGCCCCTTTTTTGGCAGTAATTCATACTTTGTAAAATCTCCTAAAGGAGTATGCTTTAACATTTCCATACAAGGCCGCAACAAAATCCCCACCGCAATAGCCTCGCCCGCCTCGTGCCGCCGCAGGGCAATCGGTGCTTCCACCTCGTAGAAATAATCAGAATCAAGTGCGTCGGGGCTAAGCAGGAGCAGGATAAGGTCAGCGTTTTCAAGTTTTTCACGGATTTCAACATCCCACTCTGCACCTCCTTCAAGATCCCAATTGTCCCAAATACTCACTTTCCCCGCACGCTCCAACGGCCGCAGGCGTTTGCGGATTTCCTCTTTGAAAACGAGGTCTTTGCTGGAATAGGCGATGAAAATTCGAATCATAGGGTTATGTGCGTTCGTGGCACGACTTAAAGTCATGCCACGAATGGCAGGCACAAATGTAGCCAACCCAATCAAAAACCACATAGGCAGGGGAGACCGCGCGAGACGGAATCTCTTATGCTAGATTCGCCACATGCACCATCTTATCTTCCACCTCT
>JACMMM010000469.1 GCA_014379065.1 Saprospiraceae bacterium | reverse complement strand
CCCTTGACCGCGCCGTGGATCGTCCAGCATGCTCACAAATTCTTGTAGATTGTAAGTCATATTCGCCAATTTTTGTCAAAGAACGGAACAATTTTAGAATCAATCAACCCTACCCATATGGGGTTGCCTGAAATCGGAGCAGGAAACCCCATACGGGGTTTTGAAAAATTGGTTTTCATTGCTATAAACAGGGATTCCCTACGGGAAATGATATGCACAGCCAGCACTCGGCGGTAAAGCGCTTTACCGCAGCAAAACCATCTTCCGCCACGCTACATGCGCCCCGGCTTCCAATTTATAGAATAAAATGCCCCGCGAAGCCAACTGATCCTGTTCCAGCGTCACCGTATGCATCCCTTGTCCGTAATCCGCAGTTTGCTGAAACAACATCCTGCCATTGGCATCAAAAACCGAAAGTGTGGCTGGGGTGGATTCAGGCAATTGGAACCTTATTGTTGTGCTGCCACCAAAAGGGTTTGGCTCGTTTTGGTAAAGCGCAAAGCCTTCTTTGTCAGGTGAATGCGTGCCCACCAGCGTCGTGTCGCCGATGCTGAAAATTTGCTCGCATTGGCTGTTGTTGCCACAGCCATCGGTTGCAAACCACTTGATTTTGTGGCGGCCATTGGGCAATAATGGCAATAGATGGGTGTTGGGCGATAATACCGTGTTCCAGCGGAGGGAGGCCGTTTTTTCGTTCCCTGAAATGAATTCTTCAATCGAAAAACCCCACTTCTGCCCTGGTGGCACGGGCCGGGCATCGAATGTGGTTGGTGTTCCACCAAGAAAATTCGGGGTATTAATATTGTTGTACAAAACATTGTTCCAACCCAATCCGGCGAGACCAAGGCTCGTAGAATTCACCACGGTTTCCTGTTGCCCATCCGCATCCAAATCCAGGAAGAGCAGGTATTCGATGTTGACGTTGCTGCCCGAACAAGCATCAGTAACGGTAACGTCTAAGTCAACCAGATTTTCGTCAAGATCTTGTGCCGGAAGATTTGGGTTGAAAACATTGTTCCAAATCTCGGGATCGTTCTGCGTGTTATCGGCTATGTAAGATGGCGCGGCCGGGCAATGGTCAAAGACAGGCGCGGCGCTGTCTATAATTTTGATCAATTGTTTGTATTTATAACCATTGGAATTCGCATTCCAAAAAGTACAATAGTCAGTGGGAGACGGGTCGGTAGGGTAAATTTTTACAATGGTGGAAGCCCAAGGCGGCGCAGTACCGCAGGCTGAAACAATAGGGCCTGGCAGATTGGCAGGGTTGTTTGTCTGTGGGTTCGGGCTGGGGTTGGGCACATTTGTAATGTTTAGAAGCGGATTGTAGGTACACCAGTTTATCACCGTCCACGTGCGCTCAATCTTATAACAATAGTCTGGAATCCCCGGATTTGAGAAATCTTCGTATGAAACGGAGAGTAGTTCGCAATCCTCCCCGAAAAATGTTGGCTCACCATAAATCCCTGTTCCGTTGCAGTCCGTCGTCACGATCATATCGCTCGGAAATTTGATGTAGTAATCTTGTTTGTAATTCACCACCACCCGTTGGCTACATTGACTCGTATTGCCACAAACATCCCGCGCATTGAAAACGCGAATGATGGTGCCTCTGCTGCAAATACTGTCAAATTGAGCATAGTTCGCTGATTTCACAAGGGTGTCAACAGGGCAAATACCGTCAAAAGTTGGCGCTCCATAAGTCAAGAGGCTTGGGTCGAATTGCTCGCAAGAAACCACCATGTCAGTAGGCGGGATGCACTCAAAGGTGCTGGGTTGTATGGTAAATGCATATTCGCAAGTGCTCTCTTTGCCGCAGCCATCGGCTACAATCCATTTGATTTTATGCGTACCTACAGGGAGTTGCGGCAGAATGTTGGTATTCGGAAATTGCATTGTATTCCAACCCACAGCAGCCCGTACGGTATCGCCTAAAAAAGTCTTTTGTACCGTGAACTGCCATTTTTGATTTTGTGGCACGGGACGCTTGTCAATCTCGGTCAGCGTTCCGCCATTGTAATTTGGCAAAAAGGCGTTGCCATAGTAAACGACTCCGGGCGGCGGCGGGTTATAGCAATTCACCACGGTTTCCATGACCCCATCGGCATCCAAATCCAGAAAGAGCAAAAATTGAACGGATACATATTCTTGCTGGCACGCGTCGGTGGCATCGACAGAAAGTTCGACTGGCATCTCCTGAAGATTTTGTGCCGGAAGTGCGGGGTTGAAGATGTTATTCCAATAGTTGGGGTCGTTATTCGTGGAATCTATGAAGGTCAAGGGGCCAACAGGGCATTTGACAATAATCGGTTCGATTGTGTCCGCGATTTTGACGAATTGCCTGTACCTGTAGCCATTTGCGGTCGCATTCCAAAAGGTGCAAAAATTAGTGGCAACCGTATCCGAAGGATTGATTTTGGAAATGGTAGGGGCCCAAGGCGGCGCAGTGCCGCAAGCCGAAACGATGGGCCCCGGCACATTCAAGGGGTTGTGGTAAGGTGTGTTAACAAGCATCGGGTTAGGCACGTACGTGAGGGGGAGCATTGGATTGTAGGTACACCAGTTTATAACCGTCCAAGTCCGATCAATTCTATAACAAGCATCGGGATGTATTATCCCAAAAATTTCATCCTCATAAGTAACCGCCAACAGTTCGCAATCTGCTCCAAAGAAAGTAGGCCGACCATAAATATGGGTCGAGTTGCACACCGATACCAAGGTGTCATTGGGGAATTTGATATAGTAATCCTGCGTATAATTGACCATTACGCGCTGCGTACATTGACTTGAATTACCCACGCAATCGAAGGCCTGAAAAATGCGCGTGAGCGTACCCCGGTTGCAAATCGTGTCAAACAACGCATAATCCACCGAATGCGTCAGGCCGCATTGGCTCAGGTACACCTTTGAGGTGTCGAGGCAGCAGTTGTCGAAGATCTGTGCTTTGCCATAGGCCACCAGGCTTGGATCAAAATTTTCGCATGAAACCGCCACTTGAGCCGGGGGGGTGCATAGTGGTTTTATCTTGTCTGTAACTGCTACTTCTATGAAGCACTGATTGTAAATCGGTGTTCCATCAGGGCCGGGCGCAATGTTGCCATTGGCATCAAGTTGATAGATGGTCAGCACCACCGTCTGGGTCGTTCCAGCCTCTCCGCAGTAAAACTTGATGGAATCCTGTTCCGATATGCCCCGCTCGAACTCACTGGGGAAATCGGGGAAAGGGTCGTTGCAAGGCAAGTGGCCATTTACCGTATTAAGTCCCAATATGGCGTTCGAGTAAGGGCCCAAGCGACGAATGGTTAGCAAAATATTGCCGCAATTGTCATAAGAGCCATTGTCGAAGGCCGATGCTTTTACCCAGGCTATGCCGCCAAAATTGCAAGCATCAAGGGCAGCGGGTTGACCATTGGCACCAGCAGGGCCGTAGCAGTCGAGCGGGTCATTTACGCCTATGCTGACGGTGACTGCTGCATCGCATACGGCCACGGGTGGCGTGTAATCTTTCACTGTCAAGGTAAAGGTGCAGGAGGCTGAGTTGCCATCTATATCCGTCACTATAAACTCGTTCAGCGTTGCCCCAAGTGGGAAATCTGTGCCAGAAGGGAAGCCTGCCGTTTGCGTCAGCGTCCAGCCCGGAAGCTCGTCGTCTGCTGTCACGGTATAAACATGATTCGCCGTGCAAGTAAAAGGCCCCGTGCTTAGAACCGCATTGGGCGGGCAAGTGATGGTGGGAAGGGAGTCGCTCGAGAAGTGATAAGTGTTTAGTGTTGAGTGTTTAGTGGTAGCCCGAACGATTGTTGTGAAATCGGCCAGCAAGAGAAGGAGTAGGATTGTGCGCATGAGATTACGGGTTGAGTTTTTGAACTTTCCAAACTTCGGGGTAAAAGTATGTGCAACAAGGTGCGCAGTTTTTCATCCGTCAGGTTGTGACATTAAACGATATGTCGCCGATTGCTCAAAAATAAATACCCCTATGGCTATACCCTTCATGGAGCGAGGCAAGCATGTTGTTTAAATTTTTTCCCCAAGTGCTGGGTACCAATCTGACTTGTCCCATACTAAAAGTATAGAAAACAAAAAGGCACCCATTTTCCACATTACGAACCAATGGATATCCTTTACATAAACGCCCACTTAAAACGCTAAATAGATGGACAGCTTAGCTT
The DNA here is from genome assembly GCA_014379065.1 of Saprospiraceae bacterium. Classification (GTDB taxonomy): domain Bacteria; phylum Bacteroidota; class Bacteroidia; order Chitinophagales; family Saprospiraceae; genus M3007. The sequence continues at coordinate 3,255 of JACMMM010000469.1, read as the reverse complement.
GATGGCGCCCGCAATGATTTTGCCCGCGGGTTCTCCCTTGACTATGTAGTGCAAAATGAAATCGGCTTTCTGCCCTGACGGCAGAATCCGTAAATGCTCCGCAGTATGGTTACTGCTTGGCCTGAGATCTCATTTTGTCATGCTTGCTGGCTTTTCATCGAATTTTTTTTCACCCAATTTTTTCATTCAAATCATTACTTCGATGCAAAACAATGTCAAAAAAAACCAGCAGTGGTACTTTAAAATTGCTTTGGTACTGCTCATTCCAATCGTCTTCGGATTCACAATACCAGCGATTCCAGGCACAACTTGCCCCGGACCTCAGGTTTCCGTAACGAGCCAATCAACCGGCGCGGCTTCCTTTTCCTGGAATGCAGTTAGCGGAGCTTCTGAGTATGTCGTATTTTACGTCAGACAAGGAGACAATTATACCAGTCCGCTAACCTATACACAGGGCACATCAATTGCCTATTCAGGGCTTTCGTCCGGGAGGTATAATTTTTGTTTCGCTACGGTTTGCGGAAACGAACTTTCCCAAATCATCATTATTGAGGATTTGGTGATCTGATTATTTAGACGCCAGCGTATGTTGCTCCGCTGCTATGTCGCGGACAGCATACCTGGCGCTATAATTTGCTGTCTTTTCTATGAGCCATTTTCTGGAATAAAGCGTTGGGGCTTTTTCAATGCGATCAAGGATCACCTTCTTGCTGGATTTCTGAGCCACCACTCTTTTTAGGATCAATACAAAAGCCAGCATGGCTTTCACCGCTTCTGTTTTGGGCGATCGTCGCAACAAGTTTTCAAAATAGGCACAGGTATCCAGTATTATATCTTGATCGGCGTTAAGTTCATAATAACTCCTCAATAAAAGGGATTTGGCCCGGAGGAGGTCCAAATGGGCTTCAAAGACTGTGGGTTCGAGCAGGTGAACGACTTCTTTAAATTTGCCTTTTTCAAATGCTATAACGGCTCGTGCTAGTAGGATGGCTTCTTGGCGGTCGTTTTCAAAAATAATGTGGCTGTACTCCCGGATAAACCCGGCCGCCCAATCAAAATCTTTTGAAAGACAGGCCACGTTCACAATGTTGCCGAAAGCGGAGGAGGGTAGATAGCCGTTACGCGAAAAAACGCCCTGTTCAAGTCCGATTATATCCAGGCGATGCATCCTCTCATAATGGATGTCCTCCTGGCTTTGGCGGCTCTGATGCGCTGTAAAATTGTACGCGTACCTATTGATCCATTCCAACTCTTTAGTATCTATGTGTTGACCGTGTTGTTTGAGTAGGGACTCCAGCCGGACAAAATGCAGATCTTCCTCTGAATCTGTCAGCCGCCATAATGCTTCGTAAGTGTCCTTTAAAATGGACAGGCCGAGCTGCTGAAAATCAGGCGCTTCCCGTATCTGTTGGACAGGCGCTTGGTTGGTGACTTTTTTTACCTGACTCATTTCGCAGGCCATTTTCAGGCGTATGATTTCCCAGCAGTCCGTCATGGTTTCGGTACACTGCTGTATGGCTTTGGCATGTATCAAAGGTTTGTCCAGAGAGAGTTGTTCTCGTTGGAAATAACTCGCCATCCAATTGGGCAATGCGTCAGCAGGTGTTTTGAAAGGGGCGTTCCGAGTCTGTTGATAGAACTGAGCTGCTTTCCTCGAAAACTCGTCTTTCAGCCCACGTTCTTGCAAAATGCTGAGCCAGATCGTCTGTTGGAGTGGATGGCTTTGTTGTGCTTTTGAGATAATCAGGAAGTTTTTCAACCACTTGTACAGATCCGAGGCGGTATTCAGCATTTTCTTCTGCGCATGGTCGTCTTTCTCAAAATCAGTTTTGAAAACTTTTTGATAGATATATACCAACTGGAGCTTTTCCGGCTGCTCAAAATCCGGGTAAAATCTGATCAAGTACTCGAAAACACGGATGCCGATTTTCTCTCGGCGATGGTATTGCTTGAGGTATTTATGGAAGCCTTCCAGCTCCTGCTTGCTCAACTTTTTTAACAGCGAAAGAAATTTAAGCTTCTGCATAGGCCATATTTTTTCGGGGAAAATTAAGTATTCCCGTTGAGTTTACCTTGAAATTAGAAAAGCCAAATAATGTATTGTAAAAAAACCAAAAATGCGCTTTAGCGTAACAAATTTAATAAGATAACCCTAAAGGCAGGAATGTTCAAAAATTTCTGCAAAGCCTTTTCTGCATATTTAAAGGGAAAACCCAAATTTATACCTCTAAAAATCTCGGGGAAAAAGGTGAAACCCGTATTTGTTTCAAAAGGCCCAATCCTTGGATCATTGCGCAGGATTACACATGCAAGCGTCGGGTTGGATGCTTACAATCAATGGCTCATCAAGTTGAAGAATTCTAGCATTAAATAAATTCTAACAATGAAAAAAACTTTAAACCTCACGATTTTCATCCTGTTCATCCTGTTTCAGCATTTCGCTGCTAATGCTCAATGGGTTCAAACCAATGGCCCTAATGGCGCAAACATTAGGGCTTTGGCTACCATTGGGACAAATGTTTTTGCAGGAACAGATGGGGCTGGCGTCTATCTATCCACGAATAATGGGAGTTCTTGGACCGTCGTGAACAATGGCCTAAGCAATAAATCTGTAAATACTTTAGCGGTTATAGCAACAACTGTTTTTGCAGGAACAAGCGATGGCGTCTTTATTTCCAGCAATAACGGAAGTTCGTGGTCTCTTGTTAACAGCGGCATGTCGGGTTATTCTGTGAATAAACTCGCAGTCATCGGTACAACTATTTTTGCAGGAACAGATGACGGTGTTTTTCGATCCACCAATAACGGGAGTTCCTGGACGGCAGTCAATAATGGCTTGTCAGGTTCGTTTGATAGTGGTATAGGTTCATTGGCCGTTAATGGAACAACTATTTTCGCCTCAACTGATGAAGGCGTTTTTCGGTCTACTAACAATGGAAATTCATGGTCTGATGTTTCTAATGGTATCCCAATTGATCCTTTTGGAGGTGGTGTTTATAACTTGGCGGTCAACGGAACCAGTATTTATGTAGCAAGTGGCGCTGGCGTTGGTCGATCCACCAATAATGGAAACACATGGGTAGATGTAACCAATGCGTTAGCCAATGCAAGTTTTTTAACCTTTGCGCCGAGCGGCACAAACTATTTTGCAGGAACTGATATCGGAATGTTTCTTTCTACGAATTCTGGTAGTTCGTGGACAGCTGTCAACAATGGTTTAACGAACACCTCCGTTACTGCGCTGATAGTGGTTGG
>JACMMM010000468.1 GCA_014379065.1 Saprospiraceae bacterium | reverse complement strand
GTGGGAGAAAGCCAGGATTGGGCCATACATATTTCCCAAGGATGGGCCAAAACTCAAAATTTCGACTTTGAGCCTCCGCCAAGACTGAAGCCATGGAGTCTATCACGCCAAAAAAGTGGGGATTTTTCAAGGTTGTTTGACGCAAGGACTGCCAGCGACAGGCAAGGTTTTGGGCAAAAAGTGTGTCGGACATCAATTTCTCCCACCAGAACGGCACCCCCGCATCGCCACAAACGTAGTTGATATCAAAAGCATAACCCGAGGTGTTGAAATTTTCGCAATAGTCGGCGTTGTAAAATGCAAGGTCATAATCCCAAGGCGGCCCCATTTGGATCTTTCCGCCCCGGTCGTCGCGGTCTTTGTGGAAAAAAGTACTGAGGCGGTAGCCGTCTACATTTTTGCTTATCTCGTTGAGAATGAGGTAATCAATAAAAGTATTTTCCTCTCCAAATCTGCGCCAGCCCATCTCCGCATCCTGAAAATCAGGGCCGTGCAGGGCTACCTCAAAACTGTCTATGTAACTGCGGATATAATTTTGCTGCACGGGCTGGAGTTCGTTCCAACGCGGGTAAGTATGCTGGAAGTAAGTAAAAATATTGGGGCTGTTTGGCTGCGAAAACTGCGAGTTCCAGCCAGGCGAGTGGTTCCAGTCAATGCGGCAGACGTAACCACCTGTGAGCGCTACCCCTGTCGTATCGGCTTCTTTCAGTTTGGCGACATTCACCCGGCTGCTGTCACGGCGAATATCTTCGGTGAGGACATACACGCCTTGGTAGGTATTGTCCAACACCACTTCGCAGAAACGGGTACGGCTGGCATAATGTCCTAGCTGGCGGAAGGTTTCGTACGCCAATGCATTGCGCATCAAGGTTTTATCTGAAAAATTGGCTGACAGGACAAAGTCGCTCCCTTTGGGCAATTGAAGCAATTTCAGCTCCTTGTCCTCGCCCGCATCGTTTCGGGTTTCAAAGTTGTACGACTTTTTTGGCATCCCCTGAGAGCTATTGCCACGCAATTCGATTCCAATTGGCCCTGAATGGGCGAAATCAGTTTGGTCAAGATAGTTGCGCAAGCCGGGACCATTGTCAATCACCTCCAACTGGGCATCTAATTTGGGTTCGTTCATGATGGTTTGCCCCGCTGTAGTAATCTTCAAAATTGGCAAATCGCTCGACTCAAAGGGAAAGGGCTTGCAGGGATTGGGACCAAACGTAATGCTCCAGTCAATCAATGCTCCAGCATCCGCACCTGGGTAGGTGTCGAGGATGATCAGCTGCCAGATACCGTTGGGGTCTTGGCCGTTGTTCAACTGGCCCATGTCGCCAAAAGGTCGAAATTCACCGGTGAATGGATACCAAACCTCAAAAATGGAAGTGCTGGCATTTCCGCTAAGGCAGGTATTGACAAACCCGTCCGTATCGCCGCCCAGGCCCGACACGAGCGGAATGAGCATGCCATCGGGCGCCCGAAGCCGGATGGAAAGATCTCCTACCCATTGATGTACCGCATTGATGCACACGCGCTCCACTCCAAAATTGGTGGTGTTCAAGGCATTGGGCAAGGAACTTACAGAGATATCGAACGCTGTGGAATTACCGTCGTCAAGAATCGCCCCTCCGGAGCCGGAGAAGGTTTGGGCAAAAAACAGGCTCGGAAAGGATATTAATAGGGTTAAAAGGCGAAGGCGAAATGAGATCATAGATACAGATTTTGTGCGCAAGGTAAACAAAGATTGCAGTGTCCTTTTTGACAGGATTTACAGGATGGACAGGATTGCGACACCCCTCTTAATCTTGTCCATCCTGTAAATCCTGTCAAAACTCCAACTTGTAAACTCTGTACTTTCCGATCTTTGCGCCATGCAAACCGTGCAATTTCAAGACCTCGGCCTGATGCGTTACCAAACTGCCTGGGATTATCAAACCGCAGTGCACCGCCGTTTGGTGGAGAACAAATTGAATAACAGGGACTTACCCCCCAAATCTTACCCACAGGAACACCAACTGCTCTTTGTAGAACACCCTCCCGTTTATACCCTTGGCAAAAGCGGATCGATGGAAAACCTGCTGCTCTCGGAGGCCGAATTGGCAGAGCGCGGCATTGAGTTTTTCCCCATCAACCGGGGCGGCGACATTACGTTTCACGGCCCTGGACAAATCGTCGGCTACCCTATCCTAGATCTGGAGTGCTTTTTTACGGATGTACACCGTTATGTGCGCAACATCGAGGAAGTCATTATCCGCACCATCGCCGAATATGGGATTGAAGGGTTTAGGATCAAGGATTATACGGGCGTTTGGACGTTGGATGATGGACGTTGGACGTTGGACTCGCGACCGGCCAATATCCAATATCCAATGTCCAAAGTCCAAAGTCCACCACCCAACGTCCAACGAAAAATATGCGCCATCGGGGTTCACCTATCGCGCTGGACAACCCTGCACGGCTGGGCTTTCAATGTGAACACGCCGCTCGAATACTTTGATCATATTGTGCCCTGCGGCATTGCCGATGAAGACAAAACCGTGACTTCACTGGCACAATTGCTTGGACATGAAGTGGATATGGGGGAAGTGAAAGAAAAATTGAAGTGTCATTTTGGGGAGGTTTTTGAGTGCGAGGTGGTGGGTTGAGGAAATTTATCTACCTTAAAATTATGCAGGCAACATGGGACTAAACCATTCCCAGTGTACTAGCATTCCCGAATTAGGCAACTCCATTTTTCGGAAAAAATCTACCTTCGCACCTAGCTGTAACCCTTTTCTCAGCTTCTAACATTCCCACCAACGCATATCATGGGAGACATCCATACGCAAGACAACTGGAAACTCGAACAACAAGAATGGCTCGAAGCGCTCGAAGAAGTCATTGAAAGCCAGGGAAAAGTCCGTTCTGAAGAACTCTTTCTGGCACTCCGCAAACTGCTCGCCCGCCACGGTGCTGCCACGGGCGGTTCGGCGCTCAATACGCCCTACGTGAATACTATAGCGACCGAAGATCAGCCTGCTTACCCGGGGGATTTGGAGATCGAACAGCGCATCGAAAATATTATCCGCTGGAATGCCCAGGCGATGGTGCTGCAAGGGGAAGACAAACACCTCGCACTCGGTGGCCATATCGCTACGTATGCTGCTTGTGCTACCATGTGGGAGGTCATGTTCCATCATTTCCTCCGCAAACGCTCAAAGGATTATGGTGGTGACCTATTGATGATTCAAGGTCATGCGTCGCCAGGCATTTATGCCCGCGCAGTTTGGGAAGGTCGCTTGCCAGAGCAGGCCATCGCAGATTTTCGGCAGGAGCTGTTGGGCGGCGTAACCAGTTACCCGCATCCGCGCCGGATGCCTAAATTTTGGCAAGCCCCTACTGTCAGTATGGGATTAGGCCCCATGACGGCCATTTATCAGGCGCGTTTTATCAAATATCTGGAATCGCCTCGTGGTACCGAAAAGGAACCTCTTCCGCCTTTGAAGCCTAAAAACGGTGGCAAAGTCTGGCATTTTATCGGCGACGGTGAGATAGACGAGCCTGAAATTTATGGCACGATTGGGCTTGCCAGCCGGGAGAATTTAAACAACCTGATTTTTGTCATTCACTGCAATCTACAGCGCCTCGACGGACCTGTTCGCGGTAATGGAAAGATCATTCAAGAAGTCGAAAGGCACTTTTTCGGCGCAAGCTGGGAGGTTATCAAGGTAGTTTGGAGCAGCGATTGGGACGAATTGCTGCAAAAAGACGAGGAAGGTGTCCTGGTCGCACGTCTGGAAAGTCTTGTAGATGGCCAATTTCAGGAAATGTCGTCTTCAAATGATGGCGCTTTGATCCGAAAACTGCTCATCGGCAGCGACGCACAAAGTGAACAAATCACTGCTTTGCTGGCGGATATCCCCGATGAAAAACTTGCTAAAATGCGCAGGGGCGGCCACGATGCTACCAAAGTTTTTGCGGCGTATGATCGCGCGGTTCGTTCCGAAAAACCAGTGGCGGTGATTATCCAAACCGTGAAGGGTTATGGCATGGGCAAATTTGGCGAAGGCAAAAACACTGCTCACCAAACCAAGGCGCTCAAAGACGAAAAAATGGAAAAGGTTCGCCGTGTAGAAAGCAAAAATCGGTACCAAATCCCATTGAGCGATGAAGAGGCAATGGCGGCCAAATTCTACTTCCCCGGCCCTAAGGAGCCGGAGACCAAATATCTGCTGGAAAGACGCAAGGCTTTGGGCGGGTTTATGCCAGAGCGCTCGGACGATTATAAAAGATTTGAACTCCCTAAAATTTCTATTTTTGAAAAACAACTAAGACCTGAATCTGATGGCAAACCAGTTTCCACGACAGGCGCTACCATAGCCATCATGGATCAACTCATTAAAAACCCGGAAATCGGCAAATACATCGTGCCCATTGTGCCCGATGAAGCGCAGACTTTTGGGATGGAACCTTTGTTCAATTCAGCTAAAATCTGGAATCAAAAAGGGCAGTTGTACAATGCGCTCGAAATCGGCATTTCAGTCATAAAATACAAAGAATCCATCACCGGCCAAGTGCTTCAAGAAGGCATAAATGAAGACGGCGCAACCGCCAGTTTTACAGCCGCTGGCACTGCCTATGCGCTGCACGGCATTCCGATGGTGCCTTTTTATATTTACTATTCTATGTTTGGTTTCCAGCGTGTGGGCGATATGGTATGGGCTGCTGCCGACATGATGGCAAAGGGCTTTTTACTCGGCGGCACTGCCGGTCGTACCACGCTCAACGGGGAAGGTCTTCAACATCAGGATGGACACTCGATACTTATCGCACAAACGATTCCTTCGGTTATTACCTATGACCCTGCTTTCGCTTACGAATTGGCCGTCATTGTACATGAAGGCCTGCGGCGAATGTACGTCGAGAACGAAGCTAAAATCTATTACATCACCCTGTACAATGAAAACCTTCAGATGCCCGAGATGCCAAAAGGCGTAGAAGAGGGCTTGTCCGCCGGAACCTCGGTGCAGGAGGGCTTGTCCGCCGGAACCTCGGTGCAGGAGGGGATCAAGCGCGGTCTGTACCGTTATCAAAAATCAAAGAGCAAAGGCGGAGCAAAAGCCCACCTTATTGGCTCCGGCGTGATCATCAAGCAAGTGCTGGAGGCGGCTGAAATCCTTGAAAAAGAGGGCGTTAGCACAGATATCTGGAGCGCAACTTCCTGGACGGAACTGTACCGCGACGCCGTTTCCTGTGATCGCTGGAACATGCTGCACCCCGGCGAACCGGAGCGCGTGCCTTTTGTGCAGCAACAATTGAAAGGTGAAGAGGGCGTATTCGTCAGCGCCAACGACTGGATAAAACTGACGGCGGGTCAAATGGCCCCCTGGATGCCCAAAGATTTCACGCCACTTGGTACTGATGGTTTTGGACTTTCAGAAAGTCGCGAAAGCCTGCGCGACTACTTTGAAATTTCGCCCAAATACATCGCGTTTGCGGCCGTGCGTTTGCTACACAAGCAGGGCAAGATTACTGAAAAAGCTGTGAAGGAGTTTATGAAGAAATATGGGGTGGAGAGCGAGAAAATGGAGCCGATGCGTGTGTAATTATAACTTCTAAAACTGATGAGACACATTTCTATCTTGATTTTCCTTGCCTGTTTTTCTTTGCAAAGCCGAAGCCAAACAGTTGCAAAATCTATATTTGCCGAATATGGTTACACCAATATTCCGAAAGAATCGGTCGGTCTGTACACCACGTTCGGCCTGACGAAATACAGGGTATACGCAGACGATAAATTCCTCAAATTTGAGTCCTATCAAGATATTCCCCTGGAAGAAGCCAATAAAATCGGGCCAACACTTCGTTCCTCCTTTGTCAAAGAAAGATCCACCAATGAAGTCTACGTATGTGTGGCTTTTGACACCCTTTTTATTCGCATGAAAGCTGGTGAAGAGGAACGCGCCTCCTTTCAACAAATGACAGAAACCTTCAACTCGGGACGTAAATCAGTATATGCAAAAGGCAAGAAAAAGATTGATATTCAAGGCTTTACTTGTAACGAAATTTTTGTCGCAGGTAAATACTCTGATACCATTTCAGCCTTTGTTTCCAGCCAAATCATCCTAGACCCGGCAATCAAGGATTTCCCTATGTATGTAGGAAATGAAATTGCCCCTTATGGTTTGATGCTGGGTCGCAATGAGGTAATAAAAGCGAACATGCTCGAATTACGGGCGATAAAATTGGAAATTAACCAACCACGAGACCTTTCGAAAGAGTTGATGTCCTGCCATTTAGTCACGCAACAGCAGGGTGAAGCGATGATGAAGGATTTGCTTACAAAAATGATGCGTCTGCCGACAATAACCGGAAAGAACTAAAGGGAAAAAGCAATTCTTCCCCCCAAATTATCGTTTCTGCGCAAATTTTGAATCTACTCCCTTTTTATGCGCAACACTCATGCCTTCTATCCGATTTCGCTGCTCTTCGCACTCTTCTTCCTTCCCCAGACTATTTTTTCCCAAGAACAACTCGGCATGCGCCTTGAACGCTACGCCGGGATTTACAGCGCTGGCATCAACCCGGCCAATACGGCCTTTACCCCGCATAACTGGGAAGTGAGCCTGTTCAACGCCGACCTTTTTGTGGAAAACAGTTACGCTTTCCTGCGCAACACCAGCCTGCAAAACGCCCTGCGCAACACTGACAAAATCGTCTCCCTCGCCGACACTTCTGCCGAAAACCCGCCCGCCCGCGACGCGATTTTGCAGGATTTTACCGACGGGAGCCGCAAAATGCACTTCGTGACGCAGGTCAGAATTGCAGGCCCTGCATTCAGTTTTCGCATTGGTGAAAACAACGTCGTAGGGCTGACTACCGCATTTCGCACGAATGTTTCCGCATACAGAATCCCAGAAATTCTTGCGTATCGAACCATCTCAGATTTGCCGCGTAATCAAGCCATCAACATCCCGCCCGCTGGAATTGCTGGCATGGCCTGGGGCGAAATTGGGTTGCATTATAGCCGATTGGAGGAAATGGGCGACTTGCAAATGGCCTGGGGCGTGTCCCCAAAACTATTACTGGGCTACGAAGGCTTTTTTACCCGCGCCCAATCCAGATTCGATTATACGCAACGCAACGGCGACACCACCGCTTTTGGCAGCGCAAAGTGGGACTACGCGCTTACAACCGCCAACCTTACCGACAACGCCGACGAGGTCGCCCTTAAAAAGCAAGGTTCGGGCTTTGGCCTCGACCTGGGCGTTTCTTGGGCCATGCCGGCTGGAGATGAAGAAGATGGCTACGCCTGGCGGGTGGGTGTCTCGCTCGTGGATTTGGGTTTTATGCGCTTCAAAAACACCGCCGAGCGTCACCATATTGAATTTGATACGATGCTGACAGTCAGCGGCGGTCAATTCCCGCATCGAGCCAATGCGGATGAAGTGCTCCGCGATGTGAGTCGGGCATTTTTGGGCGACAGCGCTGCGTCCTTACAAAAACGGGCTTTTGGCATGGGCTTGCCCACGGCGCTTTCGGCACAGTTTGATGCCCGTGTTGCCCCGCTGATTTACGTGAGTGGACTATTGGTACAACGCATGCCGCTCTCCAAGTACAGCGTGAAACGGCCCAGCACTTTGGCCGTAGTGCCGCGTTTTGAACATCGTTGGTTTTCTGCATCGCTGCCCTTGGTGGTTGATGATTGGCGCACGTTCCGGGTGGGCGCAGCTATTCGTCTGGCTTGGCTCTATCTCGGTACGGACAATCTGGGCAGCTTTACGAGCAAAGACAAACTGAGCGGCGCGGATGTCTATATTGGTCTCAAAATCAATGCATTCAGCCTGAATTTCAAAAAGCGCGAAAAAGGCTACAAACTCCATCGTGAGGGTGGAGGTCATAGTCGCGGGCCTAATCGGAAAAAGATTAAATGTTATAATTTCTAAAATTGAAAGCCCTCGACGTATTGCGCCGAGGGCTTTCAATTTCAATACATTTTGTATCTAAATCCAAGATGACGAACTTTTATGCAAACAGCCTAAACAAGAAAAATAGCAGGAAAGCCAAGCCAAAAGTGACGGGCAAGGTCAGCAGCCAGGCAATTGCGATATTCTTGATGGTGCTCCTTTGCAGGTTTTTGATCCCACCTTGTGCCACCATCGTACCAGCAATACCCGATGATAAAACGTGCGTAGTGCTCACTGGGAGGCCCGAAGCACTGCTCACACCGATCACCGCCGCAGCGCAAAGTTCAGCACTTGCACCTTGGGCATATGTCAAGTGAGTTTTGCCAATCTTTTCACCAATGGTCACCACGATTCGTTTCCAGCCTATCATGGTACCAATGCCCAAACAAATGGCAATCATCGCGACAACCCAGGTTGGTGAAAATTCGTAGGAAGATTTCAGGGCTTTGATTTCTGCCTTACAAATCTTGGCGGCCTCACCTGTCACGACCCCACCGTTGATATTCCCTTCTATGTTATTGTTAAAACGCTGGAGCGCATTGCGCAAGACATAAATTTCAGCGCGGTCTCGACGGCCAGCAGTGTCAAGTTGGGCAGCCATCGTGGTGGCATTGCCAGCCAGCACACTCAGGTTGCCAGCTCTTTCTCCACCGCTCGCAGCGGCTTGAGCAATAGCGGACTCGATTTTACGCACGCTGTTTGCCAAATCTCCGGAAAGAACGGTGGGATTTATGGCGAAATTCATCGGTAAAAACGCCATCAACACTACGAGTGCAAGACCCACACCTTTTTGCCCATCATTGTTACCATGAAAATAACTTACTAAAGTACAGGTAGTTATGAGAACGGCTCGTATCCAGATGGGAGGTCTTTTCTTAGTGTCGTCCGGGGATTTGAAGATGGTTTTTTCTTTCTTGAACATTATCCTCAGAACATACATTAGCATAATGGCCAAGCTAAATCCAAAAAGTGGCGATACTAAAAGGGAGAGGCCTATGTCCTTGGCTTTAGACCAGTTGGGGCCAGTGCCACTGTGTATAGTCCAAAAAGCAAATCCCCCCCCAAGGAGCGCTCCTATAAGCGCGTGGGATGAAGAACATGGAATACCTAAATACCAGGTGCCAAGGTTCCAAGCTATTGCAGCAATAAGAATGGAGAGCACCATAACAATGTTTTCTGAAAGTGGCACAGTCATCAAATCATTCAAAGGCATTAATTTGACAATGCCCATTGCCACTGCAATGCCGCCAAGAAGCGCACCTAGGAAATTCCAACAGCCTGACCAAATAACTGCAAACATAGGTGGCAGCGTTTTGGTGTAAATCACGGTTGCAACCGCATTGGCAGTATCATGGAAACCATTGATGGCCTCAAAAACGCATACCGCAAGAATACAAAGGAGAAAGAGCAGAGAGGCTTCTGTTGAAAGTCCCGAAATAAAGCCAAGAAGCATAAGTTATGAAGGTTGGTACTTCGTTTGTGCAAAGGTTAGGATAATACTTCGGCAAATGTAGACAGGTGTAAAAGTTTACCTAGGCTGGAAAGGTTAATTTAGGGTTAAGTCTAAATGAGGTGATGAAGAGATAAGGTGATGAAGTGATAGCGCGCAAATCACTTCATCACCTTATCACTTCATTACTTCATTCTCCATTGAGAATAGGGAGCAGCACTTCCACCCGGGTGCCCGAGCGCTGGCCATTGGTAATG
>JACMMM010000467.1 GCA_014379065.1 Saprospiraceae bacterium | reverse complement strand
TGTGCCAGGCGGCTTTCGTAATAAATCGGAACGGTTGCACCGTCATCCACAGCACGTTTGATGTCATAGATGTCCACGTATTCACCGAAAACGGCACGGGTATTGGCATCCGATTTTTCTACGGGCGTACCGGTAAAGCCCAGGAAGGTGGCATTGGGTAAAGCATCGCGCATGTTGCGCGCGAAGCCATCTATGAAATCGTATTGGCTGCGGTGTGCTTCATCTGCTATCACAACAATGTTGCGCCGGGTAGAAAGCGTGGGGTATTTTACGCTGATGCGTTTTATCTCACCCGCTTCGTTTTCGTACTCCTCGGTTTCAAGAAATTTCTGGATGGTGGTAAACACAATTCCGCCCGATGCAACGGCCAGTAATTCGCGCAAATGTTCCCGGTTTTCGGCTTGCTTTGGGGTTTGTCGCAAGAGACTACGGCAAGCACTGAAGGTGCCAAACAACTGCTGATCGAGGTCATTTCGGTCGGTGAGCACTACCAATGTGGGATTCTCCATTTCCGGAGCCAGCACCAATTTGCCAGCATAAAAAACCATGCTCAGGCTTTTGCCGCTGCCCTGAGTGTGCCATACTACCCCGCCGCGATGATCCCCGACCTCTGAAGAGGCCGCAATGGAAGTACGAATGGCTTTGTTTACGGCGTAGTATTGGTGATAAGCCGCCAGTTTTTTAATGGTCTTTTTCGGTGTTTCCTCGAACACGATGAAATGCCGTATCAGTTCGAGCAGGGTCTTTTTGTGGAGCATGCCCCGAAGCAGCGTTTCCTGATCGGGCATCCCGGTCTTAACCAGGTTGCGCCCATCCGTGCTTTTCCAGGCCATGTAGCGGCTTTCTTCACTGGAAATCGTGCCTGCTTTGGCGTGGATACCGTCTCCAATAATGCAGAAAGCATTGTACTGAAAAATGGAGGGTATGTCCTTCTGATAGGTTTGCACCTGATTCCAGGCGTTTTTCAGGGTGGCGTTGGCATCGGCGGGGTTCTTAAACTCGAGGAGCACCAAAGGCAGACCGTTGACATAGATTACCGTATCTACCCGGCGGTTTTTTTGATTCTCGATGACCGTCAGTTGTCGTATTGCTACAAATTCATTGCGATCCGGTTGTGCAAAATCAACCAATAGGGCTTTGTCGGTGCGGATTTCGCCTTGCGGGTTGCGAAAAGTCACGTCCACCCCTTCCGTGAGCAAGCGGTGAAAAGCGAAGTTGTTGGATAAAGCATCGGGAAATTCCACCCGCAACACCTTGCGCAAAACATCCTCGCGGGCATCCAGAGGCAACTGCTGATTTAGGTTACCAATAGCAGTTTCCAAACGACCCCGCAATACCACCTCATTGAATGCACGCTCCTGCATCCGATCACCTTCCGGGGCGATGTCTGGCCCCCAGATGATTTCCGAATAACCCAGTTCGGTAGTGAACAGGTTATTGGCGGCGTATTCTATCGCGTCTTCGTTGAGGATGTGCATGGGTGAATCTATTAATGCTCCATTTCCAAAGCCGCTTTCAATTCCAAAGCAATAGCATTGGCGTCATTTTCACCCACTACCCGGATTTCAACATTTTCATCCTGCACGTTTAATTTCTTTTGAAGCAAATCAGTCAATTCTTGATTGTCAGGAAAAATACTGAGCAAGTACACCTTCATAGGCTCATCGGCAGTAAGTAATTCCCGGGCGAATCCGTCCCATTTGTAAATTTTGTCTTTGATGCTGCCTTCATTTTTTAAGGCAAACGAAAGGCTCTGGATACAGTGCCACACACCGTTTTTGCAGGTATGTTGAAAGTTGAAAGTGTCGGTGTCGGTTTTCACCTTATGATGATGAAGTTTTGGTGTGAGGTTGTAACGATCGAAATATTGCTTGTAGATATGTTTCCAAGCATAGGCATCGTCTTGTCGTTTGACACTTTCCTCCTGATATTGCCCTATGATGCGGGTGTAAATTTCATCAAAGGCCAATGCGTGCTCCAAATGCCGTCCCTGCCAAGTCTCTGAAAAATACAGGCCATTGTCGTCCGGCGGGAGCAAGGAGCTCGTCAGTGCTTCAATGCGCCCAAACCCTTTCAGTCCTTCTTCGCGAAGTTTGGTGAGGCGTTTGTTCATCTGTTTGAGTGCCGACAAAATGTAGCTGCCTTGCACTGCATCGCCAAAAAACTGACTGAGGCGGCCATATTTTTTGTCTTCGAAATTCCAGCGTAGCTCGCTGCTTTGCGCATCGAAATACACCACACCGAGATTGGCAAACTCCCCGGTCAGATGGTCGTGCCGGTAGCGCAGGAGCTGATATTGGTAGTTTATCCAATTAATTTGTTCCATATCTCTGAAATGAAGGTTTCTGAATGTTGTTGAATGGACTCTATATGGTCCTGAATGCGTGTCATTTCTTGGGTATTTTCCCATTCTTGGGGGGATTAATTCGGTAGCGCGTTGCCAAAAATGTGGCGTCAGTTGCACCACACTACTAAAAGCAGCTTCCCAATTTATGTTGCGATTTTGACTAATCGTCGGGTAAAAAAGATGCTGTTTGGCTGCCATGACGTCCGTATCATTCAATATCCACGGCGTCGGGTTGGCAAACATAGGCAACATGGACAAAAAGCCGAACGAAAGTTCATGATCGTAAACATAAATCTTGCCCTCTGCCAAAAATGAATTGGGTTTTTCATCGCGGCGATCAGCATTTTGTAACATCAAATCAAACGCAAAAATGCGGGCGGCAGTTTGATGTAGGTCAGAAGGAAGCACCGGTTTTGGCTGAAAAGTTGCGTTGCCTGAAATATAACGGCTTCCAATATTCAATCCAAGTGCCTTGGAGGTCATGATAGCCAGCAACTCCCTTGGCACCGTCTCTACAAAATTACTATCTACGGCAATAATTACAGGTTCTGGCACTGCAATGTCCATTTCAGCAGCCATCCACGCTGCTAACAATTCTCGGCGGCAGGTGGTTTCATTCATCCGCTCTTCATTGCGATATTTGAGCACAAAGTCGCCCGTTTGTTGCTGGTTCTGGTCAATGCCCCGGATAACTATGGGCCGGTTGGCGCCACTGCTTAGGGTGCGTACCCATTGTAAGGGGATGACTTCGCAGGGTTTGTAATGGGGAGAGGTGATTTTTGACATATGGCCGGGTTAAGTCTTAATTCTTTGTGTAGGTTATTGACGGCGTATTCGATGGCATCTTCGTTGAGGATGTGCAGGTCTTATTTTATTTCCCAAGAGAGTACGGAAATGTTCTCTGTTTCAATTAATGTGTTTGCCCAAACTGATATTTTAAGGTCTACAGTTTCTGAATCAATTTTCCCTTGAACTGTGAGATGGTCACACTTTTGAGTTAATATCTTTCTTATTATTTCTTTGCCGTCTTTTCGAACACTCTTAACTTCCTTTTTATTGAAAAACAAGTCCAAAAAGTTAATTCCACTCAAATTTAAAAGGTCAGCACGACGGCAAACAAGGATAAAAAAACCTCTTGTTGGGTTTTTGCTTTTTGAGGATTTCGCCAGCGCCTTTTTTAATTTGAAAAAATCTGATTTAATATCCTGAATAGCATCTTTGTCCATTGATTCCTTTATCCATTTTTTTGGGTCTTTGCCCAATGGTTTAATTTTTACATAGGTTTTTAACTCGAATAAAATTCGGGAAGGGTTCTCCTTCTTTTCTCGTTCTCTTATTACGCAGTCAAATTTCCCAAACATTTCACGATCAACTCGAAATGCGGTGTGAGTTAAATTTTTCCTCAAAAATAATGCAATAAAAGCCTGAATATCATACTCACTTATATCATAATCACGATCATTGTAAAGCAATTCAGTATTGAGGGCTATGTTTTTCAGAAGCCTTCGGTGGATATCATCGTTTTTATTTAGGTAACCTTTTATTTCTTCCATTGAAAATTTCAAGCATTAAGATGAATTAAAAAGATAAAT
>JACMMM010000466.1 GCA_014379065.1 Saprospiraceae bacterium | reverse complement strand
GTAATGGGGAATTTAATAGGACACTCCCATTTTTTCACACCTGCTCTCTCATTTTGAAACACTTTCCTTGATTGGCATCTCCCGCCCGGAAAGTGTTTTTTGTTTTCAAGTAATACATTTTCAAACAGTTGTCGTCCTGGCTAGATGGGTTCATTCCTTATGGCATTTGCTTTGAACAGGAGATTGCAAATACATTCTACATGATTACCCTGCTCTTGCTCCTCCTAGGCTGCGCGTGTTTCGCGTTCTTCTTCAAATCCATTGATTTCTTTGAAAAAATCTAAAGACATTATCACAATGATTTTCCTCTTTGTCATTTCGCTTCTGGTTTTCGGCTACCTCGTTTATGTGTTAGTGAAACCTGAAAAATTCTAGAATAGTTGAGAGGTTGAGGGTTGAGAATGTTGAGATAAGCACTCAGTTCCCCTCAACATTCTCAACCCCTCAACATTCTCAACCCCTCAACATTCTCAACAATCTCAACATTCTCAACCCCTCAACATTCTCAACAATCTCAACATTCTCAACCCTCAACGCTCAACAATTGTCATGAATACTGAATTACTTGGCGTTCTCGTCATTTTTCTGCTCACTCTCGCTTTGGCATGGCCACTGGGCCATTACATCGCACGGGTCTACAGCGGTGAACGCACTTGGACAGACCCCATTTTCGGCCCCATCGAACGGCTGTTTTTCCGCGTCAGCGGCATTGACCCAAACCATGAAATGACCTGGGTGGAGCACCTCAAAGCATTGCTGACCATCAACCTGATCTGGTTTTTGATGACCATGTTTGTTCTAATGAATATGGGCTGGCTGCCGCTCAACCCCGACGGCAACCCATCCATGAGTCCAGATCTTGCCTTCAACACCACTATTTCGTTTGTGGTAAACTGCAATTTGCAGCACTACAGCGGGGAGACAGGCCTGAGTTACCTCGGTCAGATTTGGTTGATGTTCCTGCAATTTGTCAGTGCGGCCACTGGTTTGGCAGCGGCGGCGGTATTGTTTAATGCGCTCAAAACCCGCACCACCACTCCCCTTCAGGGGTTGGGGTTAGGGTCGGGGGTGCGAGTGGGCCTTGGCAACTTTTACAACTATTTTCTAAAGTCCAGTACCCGCATTTTGTTGCCCCTGTCCATTCTGGTAACCATCATCCTGATGCTCAACGGCTCACCCATGACCTTTGAGGGCAAGGATACCATGGTTGGTTTACAGGGCGACACAGTTCAAGTCAGTCGCGGCCCGGTGGCAGCATTTGTAGCCATCAAGCACATTGGAACAAACGGCGGTGGTTTTTTCGGCGCCAACTCGGCTCATCCTTTGGAAAACCCAAACTACCTGACGTCCTTATTGGAGTTGTTTGCGCAATTTATTATCCCTGCGGCCATGGTATTCGCGTTTGGTTTTTACCTGCGCCGCCGCAAACTGGCTTTGATGATATTCGGCGTGATGACGATTGGATTCTTGATGTTGGTCATTCCCAATATTGTTTTTGAAATGAAGGGCAATCCTGCCTTTTCGGCCATGGGCGTAGATCAAAGTTTGGGGGCGATGGAAGGCAAGGAGATTCGATTCGGCGCGGCAATGTCCGGTTACTGGAGCATTCTGACCACGGTGATTTCGACGGGTTCGGTCAATGCTATGCACGACAGTACCATGCCGCTTTCAGGCATGAATGAACTGTTGGCTATGATGGTCAACGCGTTTTATGGCGGTTGCGGCGTGGGTCTCTTGAATTTCTTTGTTTACCTCATCATAGCGGTCTTCATCGCTGGCCTGATGGTCGGGCGAACGCCAGAATTCCTAGGTAAAAAAGTGGAAGCGCGAGAAGTGAAAATCGCCATGATCACGGCGTTGCTCAGTCCGCTACTCATCATGGGCGGCACGGCGATGGCTGCTTGGGCTCAGGTGCAAGACCCCACGCTGCCCTGGCTCAACAACCCAGGTTTCCATGGTTTCTCCGAAATGCTCTACGAAATGACTTCCTCCAATGCCAATAACGGCTCTGGTTTTGAAGGGCTGGGCGACAACAACCCGTTCTGGAACATTTCGACAGGCATCGTGCTCATCCTTGGTCGGTTCATACCCATTATAGGCCCAATAGCAATAGCTGGGTTATTAGCTTCCAAGAAATACATCCCGGAAAGCGCGGGCACCTTGAAAACAGATACGACCACCTTCGGGGTTATGGTATTCTCGGTGATTGCCATCCTCACGGCCCTGTCGTATTTCCCGGCCTTGGCACTTGGTCCGATTGCGGAATACTTTTCAATGTAAGTGGTTGAGGGTGTTGAGTATGATTTAAAATCATCTCAACCTCCCCAACAGCTCACCCGGCTCAACAATCTTAACATTCTCAACATTCTCAACAATAAAATGAAAGATAGAGATAAAAAAGGTTTATTTCAACTCGAACTGGTACGCGCTGCCGCAGTGCAGTCGGTGGTGAAACTCAACCCGCGCCAGATGTTTCGTAACCCGGTAATGTTCACCGTAGAAATCGGCACGGCGATCATGTTGGTCGTCACAGTACTGTCCATGATGTCCGGCGCCGATGTGGCGACTTTGGGTCATCCGGGATACAATTTCACCATATTCATTCTGTTGCTGCTCACCGTGTTGTTTGCCAATTTCGCCGAGGCCTTCGCTGAAGCAAGGGGCAAAGCACAGGCTGAAAGCCTGCGGAAAACGAGGAAGGATACACCCGCCAAACTTTTACTGGAGGGCGGTACCATAACAACCGTTTCCTCCTCCGAACTCCGGCGCGGCGACCAATTCGTTTGCGAATCAGGCGACATTATCCCAACCGATGGGGAGATCATCGAAGGTTTGGCGACGATTGATGAGAGCGCCATTACGGGCGAATCTGCTCCGGTGATCCGGGAAGCAGGCGGCGACAAATCTAGTGTGACCGGTGGCACGAAAGTGCTGTCCGACCGCATCGTGGTATCGGTGACGGTACAACCTGGTGAAAGTTTTCTGGATAAAATGATTGCCCTCGTGGAAGGCGCCAGTCGGCAAAAAACGCCGAACGAAATCGCATTGACCATCCTCTTGGCGGGCTTTACACTTGTGTTTGTCATCGTGTGTGTAACGCTCAAACCTTTCGCAGATTACGCCAACACGCCGATTTCGATCGCCGCGTATGTGTCGTTGTTTGTTTGCTTGATTCCGACCACCATCGGCGGCTTGCTGTCGGCCATTGGAATTGCGGGCATGGACCGGGCATTGAGGGCCAATGTCATCACGAAATCTGGCAAAGCCGTGGAAACTGCGGGCGACATTGACGTGCTTTTGCTCGACAAGACGGGTACCATCACCATTGGCAACCGCAAGGCCACCAATTTTTATGCTACTGATGGGGTTCGAAGAGAAGATTTGATCCGCAACAGTGTGCTGAGTTCGCTGGCTGATGAAACACCCGAAGGAAAAAGCATTGTGGAATTGGCCAGCCCGGATTTGGTCAGAGGATTAAGTATCGAAGGCGCAACCATGATAAAATTTACCGCCGAAACCCGAACCAGCGGCGTGAATTTAGCCGATGGCACCCGCATACGCAAAGGCGCCCAGGACACGATCCGCCAACTGGTGGAACGGGCTGGAAATGCATTCCCGGACGATATCGCAAAAGAAATCCAACACATTTCTTCCAACGGCGGCACCCCGCTCGCCGTGTCGGTGAACGAAAAAGTGGTGGGCGCCATTGAATTACAGGACATCATCAAGACAGGCATCAGCGAACGCTTTGACCGCCTCCGTAAAATGGGTATCAAAACGGTGATGGTGACGGGCGACAACCCATTGACCGCCAAATTCATCGCTGAAAAAGCGGGCGTGGACGATTTTATTGCCGAAGCCAAACCAGAAGACAAAATGGAGTACATCAAGAAGGAACAGAACGAGGGCCGCCTTGTGGCCATGATGGGCGACGGCACCAACGATGCTCCCGCGCTGGCACAAGCCGACGTAGGCGTAGCGATGAACTCCGGCACCCAAGCTGCCAAAGAAGCCGGCAACATGGTAGATCTGGACAACGACCCGACCAAACTGATCGAGATCGTGGAAATCGGCAAACAATTACTGATGACGCGGGGCACACTGACGACCTTCAGTATTGCCAACGACGTGGCCAAATATTTTGCCATCGTCCCGGCACTGTTTATGGCGAGTATCCCGGCTTTGCAACACTTGAACATCATGCGCTTGTATTCTCCAGAATCGGCCATTCTGTCGGCGGTGATTTTCAATGCATTGATCATTCCGGCATTGATCCCGTTGGCGCTGAAAGGCGTAGAATACAAGCCAATTGGTGCTTCGGCTTTGCTTCGCCGCAACCTGTTTATTTATGGTTTGGGTGGTATCGTGGTGCCGTTTTTGGGGATCAAATTGATTGATTTACTGGTGACCATGTTCTTATAATCGTGGTTCAAATTGTTACTCAACCCT
Organism: Saprospiraceae bacterium; assembly: GCA_014379065.1. Lineage (GTDB taxonomy): Bacteria > Bacteroidota > Bacteroidia > Chitinophagales > Saprospiraceae > M3007. The sequence goes on along the minus strand of JACMMM010000466.1, from coordinate 11,071 downwards.
CAACATTCTCAACCCTCAACATTCTCAACAAACATGAAATCTCATATTCTGCCTGCTATAAAACTCACATTCTGTTGCCTCCTTTTACTTGCAGTGCTCTATCCCTTGGCCATGTTTGGCCTCGGAAAGGCGGTCGCCCCGAATGGTGGCAAGGGCGAGGTGGTCGAAGCCAATGGCCGCACCGTTGGCTATGCCTTAATTGGCCAAAATTTTTCTGACGACCGATATTTTTGGTCACGGCCCTCGGCGGTGGGTTACAACGCTGCCGGTTCGGCTGGTTCGAACAAAGGCCCCAGCAATCCGGATTATCTGGCAACGGTGCAAGCCCGGCTTGATACCTTTCTGGTACACAACCCGGGTGTACGCGCCAATCAGGTGCCCAGCGAACTGGTAACAGCCTCCGGCTCCGGCCTCGATCCGCACCTTTCGCCGCAAGGCGCTTTGGTACAGGTGGCACGGATCGCTAAGGTTCGAAAGCTCAATGTCAAGGACCTGGAATTGCTGGTGGCGCAACACACAGAACAGCCTTTGCTGGGCCTGTTTGGCACTGCAACGGTAAATGTGTTGGAGCTAAATCTTGCACTCGATAATTTAAAATGACTTTTCTTCCATTATCCACCAATGAATCAATGGATGATGCACATTCAAATGCTTAATTTACAATGAAAAAAACACTGTTTTCCCTGCTCCTTTTTGTTCCCTTGCTCCTTGGAGCCCAAGTAGATACCTCCGCACTGAATTTCTCGGTGAGCGGTTATGCCGAACCTTATTACGGCTATGATTTCAATGAACCAGCCGATGGAAATCGCCCAGGCTTTGTTTACGCCCACAACCGGCACAATGAATTCAACCTCAACATCGGATTCGTGAAGGCTGCTGTAAGTGCTCAACGTTTTCATGGCAACCTTGCCATCATGGCGGGTACTTATGCCAACGCCAATCTGTCTGCTGAGCCAGGAACAATCAAGAATTTATATGAGGCGAATGCGGGTGTCAAACTTTCCAAAAAGCACGAACTTTGGGTAGATGGTGGCATATTCGGTTCGCATATTGGTTTTGAAAGCGCGGTCGGGAAAGATTGTTGGACATTGACACGTAGTATCCTGGCTGACAACAGTCCATACTATGAAGCCGGTGCCAAATTGTCGTACACAACACCTGATGGCGAGTGGTTTTTAAGCGCATTAGCGCTCAACGGTTGGCAGCGTATACAACGTGTGTCTGGCAATTCGCTGATTTCTGGTGGGACTCAAATTCAATTCAAGCCCAATGCTCGGGTTACGCTGAACAGCAGCACGTTTTTTGGCTCTGATAAACCGGATACCATCAGTTTGTCGCGTGTTTTTCATAATTTTTACGGCATTTTCCAATTCAACGATCAGTTCGGGTTAACACTCGGATTTGATACCGGTTGGGAGGAGGATGCTCGGGAAGGTGATGACCCAAATTTTTGGTACAGTCCGGTAATGATTGCCCGTTACACTATCAACGACCGCCTAAGCTTGGCAGGCCGTGTAGAATATTACGCCGATGAAAATGGCGTAATCATCGCTACAGGTACACCAAACGGTTTCCAGACCTTGGGCGTCTCCGCAAATCTCGATGTGCAGGTTCACAAGAATGCTGTTTGGCGTTTAGAAGGGAAGATTTACAATAGTCAGGACGACATATTCAACGAAGCTGATGGCACGCCAACCAATTCCAACGCTGTCCTGACAACGGCATTGGCCATTTGGTTCTGATGGCTATAAACGTTGGTTATTAATTGTAAAATTCAAACAAATATCGTTCATCGTATTCCACCCCAGCTTTCTGCAACATCTCCAAATACTCTTGGCGAAATGTTCACTTCTGAGGGTGCGCTTTCTGATTCATTACATATTTGGCGACAACATCCAACTGCGAATGTGCATAGGTAAAACGACACCGGTGATGTACTGATAAAGTTTTTCTTTCTTTAATAATAATGCACGATAAAGAACAAACCGTTCAACATTTCCTCAACCTGATCAAAAATTCAAAGCGAGGGAAATTCAAAATCTACATCGGCATGAGTGCCGGGGTGGGAAAGAGCTACCGTATGCTGCAAGAGGCGCACACGCTGCTCCGTAATGGTATTGACATAAAAATCGGATACGTCGAAACCCATAAGCGCAAAGAAACAGAGGAACTTTTGGAGGGCTTGCCGGTCATTCCCCGCCGAAAACTGTTTTACAAGGGCAAAGAACTGGAGGAAATGGATGTACAAGCCATTGTCAATCTTCGCCCGGAGGTGGTGATCGTGGACGAATTGGCGCACACCAACATTGACGGAAGCAAAAACGAAAAACGCTGGCAGGATGTCATGGACATACTCAAAGCAGGCATCAACGTGATCAGTGCGGTCAATATCCAGCACATCGAAAGCCTAAACGAAGAAATCAAGGCCATTACCGGTATTGAAGTCAAAGAGCGTATACCTGACAGTGTACTGGCACAAGCCGATGAAGTGGTGAACATTGACCTCACTGCCGATGAACTTATTGGCCGATTAAAGGAAGGTAAGATTTATCACGGCGACAAGATTGAAAGCGCTTTGAGAAATTTTTTCAAAAGCGATCACATCCTACAGCTCCGAGAATTGGCGCTAAAAGAAGTAGCCTCCCAGGTTGAACGCAAAGTGGAAAAGGAAGTGGCGCCTTCAGGTGCTCTGAGGCCCGAGCGTTTTTTGGCCTGCATCAGCAGCAATGACGCAACCGCCAAACATGTGATCCGGAAAACTGCTCGGCTCGCCAACTATTACAATTCCAAGTGGTATGCGCTTTATGTGCAAACGCCCAATGAACGTGCTGATAAAATTGCTTTAGACAAGCAACGGCACTTGATCAACAATTTCAAATTGGCTACCGAACTGGGTGCTGAAATCATTAAAATAGAAAGCAGCAGCGTGAGCGCCGCCATTATAGAACAAGCTGAACAACGTGGAATCACCACCATATGCATTGGGAAACCGCACCTGAGCCTATTCCGCATTATACTTGCGACCAATGTTTTCAACGAATTGTTAAAAAAACTTTCATCCGCCGACATTGATTTGGTCATCTTGAGTTGATATGAAAATTAAAGCAAAACTTACCCTAGGCGTAGGCCTTCTCTTCGCGCTGATCATCCTATTGGCATTTGTCAGCATCCAGCAAGTGTACACACTGGCTCAGGACACCAAAAACATCCTGACAGCCAATTATAACTCTTTAGAACATTCCCGAAATATGCTCGACGCGCTGGAGAAAATAATTTCCAAAGAGGAAGATATGAACTTGTTTGAAGCCCATCTCATTGAACAAGAACAAAACATCACCGAAGTGGGAGAGGCAGAAATGACGCAAAGCCTACGGCTACATTTCAACCAATTTAAAACCAATCTTGGAGATAGCGTAGTGGTTAAAAAAATCAGGGCCGAAGTCAATGACCTCATGAAAGTGAATTTAGAGGCCATTCAGCGCAAAAGCGCGGTAGCGGAAAACACGGCAAACAACGCAGAGTTTTGGATCGGCCTCATTGGCGCGTTCTGTTTCTTGATTGCTTTTACGCTTCTGTTTAACCTGCCAGCCAACATAGCCGACCCAGTAAAGGAATTGACAGAAAGCATTACACAAATTGCTGCAGGAGACTACACGCAGCGTGTACATTTCAAAAGCAGCAGTGAATTTGGCGAACTGGCCGATTCCTTCAACGTTATGGCAAAAAAACTTGAAGCATTCAACGCCAGCAGCCTAGCCAAGCTTATCACAGAGAAAAGGCGAATTGACACGCTTATTAACAAAATGCATGACCCGGTAATCGGATTGGACGAGGATAAAAAAGTGTTATTTGCTAACGAGGAGGCTTTGAAAATCACGGGGTTAAAACCAGAGGAGGTCATTGGAAAATCTGCATTGGAGCTTTCCGTAAATAATGACCTTATCCGTTCCCTCATGCAAGATGTGATAGCAGATAAAAAAGAGTCGCCCTCTGTTTCCCAACCACCCATGAAGATATATGCAGATGGCAAAGAAAGTTACTTTGAAAAAGAAGTACTGGATATTTCCGTTACCCCAACCGGGGAAAAAACACCCAGGCATATTGGACACGTAATCCTGTTACGCAATGTAACCGCCTACAAAGAGTTAGACTCAGCGAAATCCAATTTCATCGCTACTATTTCGCACGAGTTCAAAACACCCATTTCCTCCATTAAAATGAGTTTGCAGCTCCTAGAAAACGGACGCATCGGGGCGGTAAACGAAGAACAAAAAAACCTGCTACACAGCATCCACGAAGATGCGGAACGGTTGCTCAAAATCACGGGCGAGTTGTTGGACATGGCCCAAGTGGAAACTGGTAACATCCAGCTGACGGTCTTGTCCTCGGATGCTAAAGAGATAATCTCCCAAGCGATGGAAGCCAATCGAAATGCATCGGAACAGAAAAAGATCCGTTTAGAATTGCATTGTCCCGACCATCTGCCACATGTCCTTGCCGATAGCGACAAAACTACCTGGGTGATGACCAACCTCATTTCCAATGCAATACGGTACTCTTATGATAATTCGGTCGTGCAACTCTACGTGAATGCTTTTGAAGGTCATATTGAGTTTGCTGTGAAGGATACCGGACAGGGCATTCAACCACAATATGTTCACAAGGTATTCGACCGCTATTTTCGAGTTCCGGGCACTACCAGCGAAGGAACTGGCCTGGGCTTGGCCATCAGCAAGGAGTTTATCGAGGCGCAGGGCGGAAAAATTACCGTAGAAAGCGATTTTGGGGCAGGTAGCACGTTTAAGGTTTCACTGAATATTAGTTTATAGCAATTTCTAGTGCACGGCCCCCAAATTACACATCCGAAAGCAAAACATCCGACATAGCCGCGTTTTGAGAGAAGCGAAACCGGAATCACAGAGTATCTTTGGGGTAGATTTGGTTATGGTGGATTTGCTTATTCGAGCACTCAAGCCCAGATACTTGAATAACCAAATCCACCATAATCAAATCCACGTTTATCTCAAACCGATTCTCATGCGCACCCGCTTCTATAACATCCTCTTTTTCAACGTTTTACTCCTTTTTTCCGCTCAAAAATCAACCGCATGTGGCTACGACTGGGTCGGCGATTGTTCCTCTTCCGTGCATCTCCGCATCAATGGCACCTTAGACAGTTTTGACATTGCGGACTGCCCAGCGGGTATTCGGTTTAACGGCTTGTACCTGGGCACATTGCAAAACCTCTCGCTCGCCAATGCCAGGGCCATCACTTGGGAAAGTTGCATCAATAATGTCTCCGCCATCAACCTAAAATATCGGGTATATGAGCAGGGTGGGGGAGGAGGCAATTTTCAATCACTTGAACTGGCGCAAGACTATTTCACCCTTCTCGGCCCTTACACCACCCGTTACCGCAGTCAAGCGAGCAATATTAACCTTTCTAACGGCCTTACTGTGGGCAAAACCTACGTCCTGGAGGTGTACTTTGTGGCAGATATTGATACCATTGGGGATGATTTTGTTCCAGAAACCACGATGCTGAAAAACAATAATGGCCAGAATTACAAACTCATGTTCACTTATGGAGGGCCTGGGGCACATCCTTTTGTTGTAATACCCACTACGGTTAGAGAACCCAAGTGCCATGGCGAAAGCAATGGCGCTATCAGCGTTAGTGTTTGGGGCGACCAAACAGGGCTGTTCTACAATTGGTCGAATATAAACCTCAATTTTTATGGACAAAACAACCTCCCGGCAGGGACATACACCGTGACGGTGACGGGCGCAAACTATGCTGAATCCCAAACCGTTGTGCTGGGCCAACCCGATACATTGACGATTCAATCTGTTAATATTCAACCCGTTACCTGTGGGGGCGGTGTCGGCTCTATAACAGTGCAGCCCAGTGGAGGCACGGTTCCTTATCACTATTTATGGTCAAATGGCCAAACCACGGCCACGGCCACTTTTCTTAACAGCGGAAACTATTCTCTATCGCTCACGGATGCCCAAAATTGTTTGCAGATCCAGACCTTCAATTTGCCTGGCGGCGGCACGGTTCAGCAAAATATTTCGAAAAAAATCTGTTCAGGGGAAAGTGTCGTGGTGAGCGGAAATGTGTTTAACACACCTGGGATGTTCAACTTTGTCGTACCCGGAAATGGCGGATGCGACACGCTCATCAATCTGACCCTTACCGAAACAAATCCAGCCAATTTGCTCTCGAATCTACCTTCCAACATTCTCGTCACTTGCAATTCCCCTGCCGTCAACCTTTGCGCGGATGCTGCTCCCGACGCTACTTATCAATGGTGGAAGGATGGCATTCCTGCCGCGCCTACCCAGTGCTTACTCGCAACGGCTGGGGGGGCTTATACTATTAAGGTAACACTGGATGGATGCGCGGCTTCCAAAAACATTCTATCGGCAGAAGATGTGGCTCCGCCAAGTCTTTTTATCAACACTACCAATGCCTCTGGGCCCAATATCGCCAACGGCTCAGCTTCTGCACAAATAGGCGGAACAGGCCCTTTTGAAATCATCTGGAGCACAGGTGAAATAGGACTGAACATCCAAAATCTACTGCCCGGAACCTATTGTGTCACGGTAACTGGGGCAAATGGCTGTAGCGCTGTAGCGTGTGAGGAGCTTGGCTATACAGTTGGCTTGGATGAAAGGCGCTATTTTGTTACGCTTGGCTTGTTCCCCAATCCAGCATCACCCGGTGATTGGCTCGAAATTGCGTTACCCGAAACTTTTTTGGGTTCAAAAATTTTGCTTGAACTGATAGATTGTCAGGGCAAGGCTATTATGATTGAAAAATTGGAAAATACGGCGGCAAACCCGCGTGTTAAATTGCTCGATGACATGCAAGCGGGGGTTTATTTCGTGCGGGTCTTGGCTGAAAATGATGAGGCAATTGGAAAAATGATGCTAAAAAAGTGACAACCATCCTTCTTTAGCGTTGTTTAGGCTGCGCAGCACTGTAATAACGTTTAGTTTGTTACCACGAAACCGGGCGTTTATTTATCTTTGCGGCGAACAATTAACAACCATTCATCACATTTCACAAACATTTCCAAAACATGAGCAAAAAACTCTTTCTTATCCCAGCGCTTCTTATTGCTGCTTTCGGTGTTGCCTTCTTGCCTTCTTGCAAAAAAGACTGCAAATTCGATACCGCTGACTATTCGGGCCAATATGCGATTTCCGAAGACTGCTCCAACAGCGCTCCTGCTTCGTATGCCATTATCGTTACTGCCGGTGCCAGTGATACCGAAATCAAAATCGCAAACTTCTGGAACACATTTGGTGCTGCGGTCAACGCTTCCATTGACTGCGAAACCATCACCATCTCGCGTCAAGACCCAGACAACGACGGATATTTTGTCGAAGGTTCAGGTACTATTGACAAAAGCAATAGTATCACCACGATTACACTGACGTACACGGTTTCGGACGAAACTGTCCCAGGCGTTGTTGATAAAGATGAGTGCTCAGGCTCGATCTTTATCAAACTTTAAGGCTTAAGGTTTCCTTTTGACTAGGGGCTGCTTCACGATTCTTGTGAAGCAGCCTTTTTTTATTTGGGGCAATAAAATGGCCGCTCCGGAAATGTTCCGGAGCGGCCATGTAATTTTGATCGCAAACTTTAAGCGCTTAGTTGCCGCCGCCCATCTTTTTCTTTTTCTTTTCAGTATTGGTTGGACCTCCCTCCATTTTTGTGTTCTTTTCTTCAACTTTCGTACCGCCATCCATCTTGTCCTTTTTCGGATCAACTTTAGCGGGAGGAGGCGTTACAGGAAGTGGGTCCACTTTCGGGCCTTTTGAGCCACCTTTTTTCGTACCACCTTTTCCAGGTGCAGGTGCAGCAGCCATTTCGGCTTTCCACGCTTCGATGCGGGTAGTGGCTTCCGTTTGTACGCGAGTGTCGCACTCAGCCGTTTTTTCAGTGCGGAGCATCTCCAGTTTAGCGGTTACGGCAGCTGCGATTTCTTCTTTTTGTTGGGCCAGTGTTTTGCCGTCGAATGCTGTAAGGGTGAAAAAGCCGGCAACAGCTACTGCGCCAGCCAAAAGCAATTTTTTATTCATCATAGTTGAATAATTTTCGGTGAATGATGTGAGAATGAGCGGATTTTGGAGCGTTTTCAATGGGTTTACTTCTTTTTGCCAGCGGCCATTTCGGCTGCTTTTTCGGCTTCATAGTCAGCGCGGGCCTGGTCAACGACCGCCGATACGCGGGTTTCGAAGTCGGCATCGCATTTAGCGGTCATCTCTTGCTCGACGGCAGCCTTGCCAGCGTCGTAGCCTTTTTGAATTTCAGCTTGTACTTGCTCATCCGTGAGCAGTTTTTCGCCGCAGGATGCCATGGAGAACATCAGGGCTGCGCCAGCGAGAATTCCTAGAACAGATTTTTTCATGTTTGAAAAAAGTGATTTTGATTGGTTAAAAAATGATGTGCAAAGGTAGTGGTTGTGAGTGTTTCAGCACTTTGAAATATTGAGAAAATGTGATCGGCAAATATTGCCGCTCAAACGAATCTTTCGCCCTAACATTGTTGCCGAAAAAACCCGGCTTATGACGCACGGCACTGCCATTTATACACACCTTTTGAGCAAAAAGATTTTCTTAAAGTTTTTGGCGATCGCTGCCTTCGCCCTGTTTCCATTGTTTTTGAACGCCCAAACGGACGATGAACTACTTGAAAACTTTTTTCGGGACAATGAATCTGCTTCCGAATCGGACGCCCAGCAATTCCTGGAAAACCTGGAACTTTTGCGCGACAAGCCCCTCAATCTCAATTCGGTCAGCCGCGAAGAACTCCTGAGTTTGCACTTGCTCAATGAACTTCAGATCGAGAACCTTATCGCCTACCGCAACCAATTTGGGCCTTTTCTGAATGAGTATGAACTTCAGGCAGTGCCCAATTGGGAGATTTCGGACATACGTCGGGTGCTGCAATTTTCGCGTATCAAAACTGGCTTAGATACCAGAAACACCAACTTGCTAAAAGGGTTTTTCTACGGCGACAATGAGATGTTCCTCCGTTGGGCGCATCCTGATCCGCCAAATTATGATACGGAAAAGGCCCAAGGTGGCCCTAATGCCTGGGCGCTGCGCTACCGACATACTTTTGACAACCGCCTGCGGTTTGGATTCACGATGGAAAATGATGCGGGCGAAAGTTTTTTCTCTAATGACAGTCTCCCGTTGCGAGATTTCTTAGGTAAACCTTACGATACTATCGGTCGTTTTCAGGGTTTTGATTATTACAGCGCCCATGTTTTTGTTCAAAACTGGAATCAAACGGTGCGTGCCATCGCCCTCGGCGATTATTCCGCCCGAATGGGTCAAGGGCTTTTATTGCAAACGGGCTTTGCGCCCGGAAAGTCAGCCGAAACAGTTTCTGTAGCCCGAGGAGGGCGCAAATTGAATGCCTACGGCGCTTTTGGCGAAACCTATTTCTTCCGGGGCGCTGCCACCACCTTGGCTTTTGGCAAACACTTGGAACTCACCGCCATGTACTCCAACCGTCGCCGCGATGCGAATGTGCAGATAGATACCTCTGATTTTGATTCCCCTGAAATCGAGTTTTCTTCCCTCCTGACCTCTGGCTATCACCGAACGGCCTCAGAAATTGAGGACGAGAAGAAACTACACGAACAAGTTGGTGGGTTGTCGGCTACTTGGGGAGGGCAAAGGGGGCAGATCTCAGCAAACGCACTCCACATTGCCTACGACAAACCTTGGAACGCCTCTCCAGAACCTTACCGACAGTTTGCTTTTCACGGTAAAAGTTTGACGGGAACAAGCCTCGACTACAATTACCGCTGGCGCAACATATTTCTTTTTGGGGAAACTGCCCGGAGCGACAATGGTGGTATCGCCGCAGTAAACGGCCTGCTTTTTTCTGCAGATCGGCATGTGACGCTCACGGCTGTTCACCGGTCTCTTGGCCGTGACTATCAGTCCATATATGGAAACCCCTTTGCCGAATCCTCTGGAGCTAGCAATGAGCGAGGGCTTTACCTCGGTGCCGATATTCGTTGGATAAGGCGTTGGCAGATAAATCTTTACGCCGATGTGTGGCGGCATCCGTGGCTGCGTTTTGGCGTAGATGCGCCTTCAACTGGCCGCGAATACCTTGCCCGAGTGTTGTGGACAAAGAGCCGCAATTTTTCGGTGTACGCCCTTTGGAAGTCAGAGACCAAGCAACGCAACGACGATTTGGAAAAACCCTTTGGCCTCGTCAATGCACGGCTGGATCGGCTTCGTCTGCACTCCATTTACAAAGTCAGTAAGCCCATCGAACTGCGCAGCCGCCTGGAATGGACAACATATCAAATTGGTGGAAATAATCCAACGCTTGGTTTTATTGCTTACCAAGAAGCGGTGGTAAAACCGCTCGGAAGCCCTCTTTCGGCATCGCTTCGATACGTCGTTTTTGATACAGAGGACTACGATTCAAGGGTTTATGCCTTTGAAACCGATCTTTTTTCAGCGGTTTCTATCCCCGCTTTTTCTGGGCGTGGCACACGCTGGTATGTCAATCTGCACTGGCGGGTGAACCGCTGGCTGCGACTGGATGCTCGCATGGAAGAAACCAACACACGTCAAGCGGTGACGGATTCTGGCACTATAGGAAAGGAAAGGGTATGGAAACTACAGGCGAGGGTGAAATGGTGATATTAAGATATTGGGATATTATGATAATGTGCGAAATATCCCAATATCCCAATATCCCAATATCTTAATATCCCAATATCGCATCAATTCACCGCTTCCACGCCCATGATTTCAGGTATTTTGCTCTGAATGGCCTCTTGAATGCCTGCACGGAGCGTCATGCCCGACATGGAGCAGGATTCGCACATTCCCATCCAACGGATTTTGACGTGCATATCATCAGTGACTTCTACGAGTTCTACGTCACCGCCATCTACCCGGAGGTGCGGGCGCACGGTTTCAAGGGCTGCTTCTACTCTTTCATTCAGGCTTACTCGGTCTGCAATGGCTGTCATTTTTGCTGTATTTGAGGCAAAAGTACTCAAAATCATTGGAAGACTTC